>NZ_JAOWCD010000043.1:0-27227 GCF_030337175.1 Citrobacter sp. Ca225
ATCACTACCGTACTGGCTAAAACCTACGGCGGTGCTGCTCGCGCATTCGATCAGATCGATAACGCGCCGGAAGAAAAAGCTCGTGGTATCACCATCAACACTTCTCACGTTGAATATGACACCCCGACTCGCCACTACGCACACGTAGACTGCCCGGGCCACGCCGACTATGTTAAAAACATGATCACCGGTGCTGCGCAGATGGACGGCGCGATCCTGGTTGTTGCTGCGACTGACGGCCCGATGCCGCAGACTCGTGAGCACATCCTGCTGGGTCGTCAGGTAGGCGTTCCGTACATCATCGTGTTCCTGAACAAATGCGACATGGTTGATGACGAAGAGCTGCTGGAACTGGTAGAAATGGAAGTTCGTGAACTTCTGTCTCAGTACGATTTCCCGGGCGACGACACCCCGATCGTTCGTGGTTCTGCTCTGAAAGCGCTGGAAGGCGACGCAGAGTGGGAAGCGAAAATCATCGAACTGGCTGGCTTCCTGGATTCTTACATCCCGGAACCAGAGCGTGCGATTGACAAGCCGTTCCTGCTGCCGATCGAAGACGTATTCTCCATCTCCGGTCGTGGTACCGTTGTTACCGGTCGTGTAGAACGCGGTATCATCAAAGTGGGCGAAGAAGTTGAAATCGTTGGTATCAAAGAGACTGCCAAGTCTACCTGTACTGGCGTTGAAATGTTCCGCAAACTGCTGGACGAAGGCCGTGCGGGTGAGAACGTTGGTGTTCTGCTGCGTGGTATCAAACGTGAAGAAATCGAACGTGGTCAGGTACTGGCTAAGCCGGGCACCATCAAGCCGCACACGATGTTCGAATCCGAAGTGTACATCCTGTCCAAAGACGAAGGCGGCCGTCATACTCCGTTCTTCAAAGGCTACCGTCCGCAGTTCTACTTCCGTACAACTGACGTGACTGGCACCATCGAACTGCCGGAAGGCGTTGAGATGGTAATGCCGGGCGACAACATCAAAATGGTTGTTACCCTGATCCACCCGATCGCGATGGACGACGGTCTGCGTTTCGCAATCCGTGAAGGCGGCCGTACTGTAGGTGCGGGCGTTGTTGCTAAAGTAATGAGCTAATAATTACTCATTAGTTCTGCACTTAAAAAGGGCGCTTCGGCGCCCTTTTTGCTGCCATTATTTGTCTTGTCACATTTCTTCGCAATTTTAACTCCGCTCCCGTTACGTAGAGATAATTGTGCTATTGTAATTATAACTATTCTCATTTACACTTTGCGCAGAAATTGAACGGGAGCGATCATGTACGTTTGTTTGTGTAATGGTGTAAGTGATAAAAAAATTCGCCAGGCGGTACGTCAGTTTCATCCTCAATCCTTCCAGCAGTTACGCAAGTTTATTCCTGTGGGAAATCAATGCGGTAAATGCGTTCGTGCGGCACGCGAAGTCATGCAGGATGAATTAATGCAAATGCCAGAATTTAAAGAGATCGCCTGAGTCACACTCTTTTTTTTGACATCCCTGTAGCCCCATCTATGCTCTGGAGAGTGGAAGCGGAGGGACTATAAAATGAAAGGTGATGTTAAAATCATAAATTATCTCAATAAACTATTGGGAAATGAGCTTGTCGCGATCAACCAGTATTTTCTCCATGCACGTATGTTCAAAAATTGGGGCCTGACTCGCCTCAATGAGATCGAGTACCATGAATCCATCGATGAAATGAAACACGCGGATAAATATATTGAGCGTATTTTGTTTCTGGAAGGGATCCCGAACCTACAGGATCTCGGCAAATTGGGGATTGGCGAAGATGTCGAAGAGATGCTGCAGTCCGATCTTCGGTTAGAGCTCGAAGGGGCGAAAAACTTACGTGAAGCTATCGCCTATGCCGATACCGTTCATGATTATGTCAGCCGGGATATGATGATCGAAATCCTTGCGGATGAAGAAGGACATATCGACTGGCTGGAGACAGAACTGGATCTCATTTCGAAAATTGGCCTGCAAAATTATCTGCAGTCGCAAATCAAAGTGACCAGCTAATCGCCCCTGAGGTGAGACGACAATATCCGGTGATGAAACCCGCAGCTGCCAGAAATGGCCCAAAAGGCAGCGGGTTTTTTAATGCCGACTTTCCATGCACTATCCCCACAACCACGATACCGAAACACCCCAGTAGCGCCGCCCAAAAGACTAATGAAGGCAAAAACATCCACCCATGCCAGGCACCTAGTGCGGCAAGGAATTTCACATCACCATAGCCGAGTCCTTCTCGCTTACGAAGCAGCCAATAACTCCAGTAGATAAAGGCAAAGCTGGCGTAACCCGCGACGGCGCCCCATACGGCATCGGCAAGTTGTGTCGGGATGATGCACAGGTGAAAGATGAATCCACCCCACAGCAACGGGCAGGTAAACCGGTCCGGCAGTCGTCTGCTGCGCATATCGCAGAAACTCAGAGTTAAAGACAATGCGGTATACAGCAGCAGAAAGGGTAGGGCAGCAGACATCGTGTCATCCTCCATCAACCATGGCGTTACTTTAAAGAAGGTTGATAAGGGAGCAAGGCGCTATTATGGGTATTGCGGGATGCTTTCCAGTAAATCCGCTGCGTTTCTTTCACAACATACAATCCCGGAACCCTGTTCGCATTACGCGCGAAGTGTTTAATATCTACGCGACACTTGCTTCAGACTGATATTTGCGTATAATGCGCGGGCTTGTCTTAATTGACGGCAGGTTCGATCTGAACCTCGGATAGCCGATTTGGCTGTCTAACAATGCTCCCAATCGGGGAGCTACGTAAGAACGGTTACACTCTCCCATCAATCGTAATGGGTCTGAGGAGTAATCATTTTCGTTTATAAAATAATTGGAGCTCTGGTCTCATGCAGAACCAAAGAATCCGTATCCGCCTTAAAGCGTTTGATCATCGTCTGATCGATCAATCAACCGCGGAAATCGTCGAGACTGCTAAGCGCACTGGTGCGCAAGTCCGTGGTCCGATCCCGCTGCCGACCCGCAAAGAGCGTTTCACCGTTCTGATCTCTCCGCACGTCAACAAAGACGCGCGTGATCAGTACGAGATTCGTACTCACAAGCGTCTGGTTGACATCGTTGAGCCAACTGAAAAAACCGTTGATGCTCTGATGCGTCTGGACCTGGCTGCCGGTGTAGACGTGCAGATCAGCCTGGGTTAATCAGGTCATCGAGCGATTGAGAGGTTGATACAATGATTGGTTTAGTCGGTAAAAAAGTGGGTATGACCCGCATCTTCACTGAAGATGGCGTATCTATCCCAGTAACCGTAATCGAAGTTGAAGCAAACCGCGTTACTCAGGTTAAAGATCTGGCTAGCGATGGCTATCGTGCTATTCAGGTTACCACGGGTGCTAAAAAAGCTAACCGTGTAACCAAGCCGGAAGCTGGTCACTTTGCTAAAGCTGGCGTAGAAGCTGGCCGCGGCCTGTGGGAGTTCCGTCTGGCAGATGGTGAAGAATTCACTGTTGGTCAGAGCATTAGCGTTGAACTGTTTGCTGACGTTAAAAAAGTTGACGTAACCGGTACCTCTAAAGGTAAAGGTTTCGCAGGTACCGTTAAGCGCTGGAACTTCCGTACCCAGGACGCGACTCACGGTAACTCCTTGTCTCACCGCGTTCCGGGTTCTATCGGTCAGAACCAGACTCCGGGCAAAGTGTTCAAAGGCAAGAAAATGGCAGGCCAGATGGGTAACGAGCGTGTAACCGTTCAGAGCCTTGACGTAGTACGCGTTGACGCTGAGCGCAACCTGCTGCTGGTTAAAGGTGGTGTTCCGGGTGCGACCGGTTGCGACCTGATCGTTAAACCAGCTGTGAAGGCGTAAGGGGATAGCAATGGAATTAGTATTGAAAGACGCGCAGAGCGCGCTGACTGTTTCCGAAACTACCTTCGGTCGTGATTTCAACGAAGCGCTGGTTCACCAGGTTGTTGTTGCTTATGCAGCTGGTGCTCGTCAGGGTACTCGTGCTCAGAAGACTCGTGCTGAAGTAACTGGTTCAGGCAAAAAACCGTGGCGCCAGAAAGGTACCGGCCGTGCGCGTTCAGGTTCTATCAAGAGCCCGATCTGGCGTTCCGGTGGCGTAACCTTCGCTGCTCGTCCGCAGGACCACAGTCAAAAAGTAAACAAAAAGATGTACCGCGGCGCGCTGAAAAGCATTCTGTCCGAACTGGTACGTCAGGATCGTCTGATCGTTGTCGAGAAGTTCTCTGTAGAAGCGCCTAAAACTAAGCTGCTGGCACAGAAACTGAAAGACATGGCTCTGGAAGATGTGCTGATCATCACCGGTGAGCTGGACGAAAACCTGTTCCTGGCTGCGCGCAACCTGCACAAGGTTGACGTACGCGATGCAACTGGTATCGACCCGGTTAGCCTGATCGCCTTCGACAAAGTCGTAATGACTGCTGATGCTGTTAAGCAAGTTGAGGAGATGCTGGCATGATTCGTGAAGAACGTCTGCTGAAGGTGCTGCGTGCACCGCACGTTTCTGAAAAAGCGTCTACTGCGATGGAAAAAACTAACACCATCGTTCTCAAAGTTGCTAAAGACGCGACCAAAGCAGAGATCAAAGCTGCTGTGCAGAAACTGTTTGAAGTCGAAGTCGAAGTCGTTAACACCCTGGTTGTTAAAGGGAAAGTTAAACGTCACGGACAGCGTATCGGTCGTCGTAGCGACTGGAAAAAAGCTTACGTCACCCTGAAGGAAGGCCAGAATCTGGACTTCGTTGGCGGCGCTGAGTAAGTCGGAGGAGTAATACAATGGCAGTTGTTAAATGTAAACCGACATCTCCGGGTCGTCGCCACGTAGTTAAAGTGGTTAACCCTGAGCTGCACAAGGGCAAACCTTTTGCTCCGTTGCTGGAAAAAAACAGCAAATCCGGTGGTCGTAACAACAATGGCCGTATCACCACCCGTCATATCGGTGGTGGCCACAAGCAGGCATACCGTATTGTTGACTTCAAACGCAACAAAGATGGTATTCCGGCAGTTGTTGAACGTCTTGAGTACGATCCGAACCGTTCCGCGAACATCGCGCTGGTTCTGTACAAAGACGGTGAGCGCCGTTACATCCTGGCCCCTAAAGGCCTGAAAGCGGGCGACCAGATCCAATCTGGCGTTGATGCTGCAATCAAACCAGGCAACACCCTGCCGATGCGCAATATCCCGGTTGGTTCTACCGTTCATAACGTAGAAATGAAACCAGGTAAAGGCGGTCAGCTGGCACGTTCCGCTGGTACTTACGTTCAGATCGTTGCTCGTGATGGTGCTTATGTCACCCTGCGTCTGCGTTCTGGTGAAATGCGTAAAGTCGAAGCAGACTGCCGTGCAACTCTGGGCGAAGTTGGCAATGCTGAGCATATGCTGCGCGTTCTGGGTAAAGCTGGTGCTGCACGCTGGCGTGGTGTTCGTCCGACCGTTCGCGGTACCGCGATGAACCCAGTCGACCACCCACATGGTGGTGGTGAAGGTCGTAACTTTGGTAAGCACCCGGTAACTCCGTGGGGCGTTCAAACCAAAGGTAAGAAGACCCGCAGCAACAAGCGTACTGATAAATTCATCGTACGTCGCCGTAGCAAATAATTTTAGAGGATAAGCCATGCCACGTTCTCTCAAGAAAGGTCCTTTTATTGACCTGCACTTGCTGAAGAAGGTAGAGAAAGCGGTGGAAAGCGGAGACAAGAAGCCCCTGCGCACTTGGTCCCGTCGTTCAACGATCTTTCCTAACATGATCGGTTTGACCATCGCTGTCCATAATGGTCGTCAGCACGTTCCAGTATTTGTAACCGATGAAATGGTCGGTCACAAACTGGGTGAATTCGCACCGACTCGTACTTATCGCGGCCATGCTGCTGATAAAAAAGCGAAGAAGAAATAAGGTAGGAGGAAGAGATGGAAACTATCGCTAAACATCGCCATGCTCGTTCTTCTGCTCAGAAGGTTCGCCTTGTTGCTGACCTGATTCGCGGTAAGAAAGTGTCGCAGGCTCTGGATATTCTGACCTACACCAACAAGAAAGCGGCTGTACTGGTCAAGAAGGTACTGGAATCTGCCATTGCTAACGCTGAACACAACGATGGCGCTGACATTGACGATCTGAAAGTTACGAAAATTTTCGTAGACGAAGGCCCGAGCATGAAGCGCATTATGCCGCGTGCAAAAGGTCGTGCAGATCGCATCCTGAAGCGCACCAGCCACATCACTGTGGTTGTGTCCGATCGCTGAGACTCTGGAGACTAGCAATGGGTCAGAAAGTACATCCTAATGGTATTCGCCTGGGTATTGTAAAACCATGGAACTCTACCTGGTTTGCGAACACCAAAGAATTCGCTGACAACCTGGACAGCGATTTTAAAGTACGTCAGTACCTGACTAAGGAACTGGCTAAAGCGTCCGTATCTCGTATCGTTATCGAGCGTCCGGCTAAGAGCATCCGTGTGACTATTCACACTGCTCGCCCGGGTATCGTTATCGGTAAGAAAGGTGAAGACGTAGAAAAACTGCGTAAGGTCGTAGCGGATATCGCTGGCGTTCCTGCACAGATCAATATCGCCGAAGTTCGTAAACCTGAACTGGACGCAAAACTGGTTGCTGACAGCATCACTTCTCAGCTGGAACGTCGTGTTATGTTCCGTCGTGCGATGAAGCGTGCTGTACAGAACGCAATGCGTCTGGGCGCTAAAGGGATCAAAGTTGAAGTTAGCGGCCGTCTGGGCGGCGCGGAAATCGCACGTACCGAATGGTACCGCGAAGGTCGCGTACCGCTGCACACTCTGCGTGCTGACATCGACTACAACACCTCTGAAGCGCACACCACTTACGGTGTAATCGGCGTTAAGGTATGGATCTTCAAAGGCGAGATCCTGGGTGGTATGGCTGCTGTTGAACAACCGGAAAAACCGGCTGCTCAACCTAAAAAGCAGCAGCGTAAAGGCCGTAAATAAGGAGCGTCGCTGATGTTACAACCAAAGCGTACAAAATTCCGTAAAATGCACAAAGGCCGTAACCGCGGTCTGGCTGCTGGCGCGGATGTTAGCTTCGGCAGCTTCGGTCTGAAAGCTGTTGGCCGTGGTCGTCTGACTGCCCGTCAGATCGAAGCAGCACGTCGTGCTATGACCCGTGCAGTTAAGCGTCAAGGTAAGATCTGGATCCGTGTATTCCCGGACAAACCGATCACTGAAAAGCCGCTGGCAGTGCGTATGGGTAAAGGTAAAGGTAACGTGGAGTATTGGGTTGCCTTGATTCAGCCGGGTAAAGTCCTGTATGAAATGGACGGCGTACCGGAAGAGCTGGCCCGTGAAGCATTCAAGCTGGCAGCAGCGAAACTGCCGATTAAAACCACCTTTGTAACTAAGACGGTGATGTAATGAAAGCAAAAGAGCTGCGTGAGAAGAGTGTTGAAGAGCTGAACACCGAGCTGCTGAACCTGCTGCGTGAGCAGTTCAACCTGCGTATGCAGGCTGCAAGTGGCCAGCTGCAACAGTCTCACCTGTTGAAGCAAGTGCGTCGTGATGTCGCACGCGTTAAGACTTTACTGACTGAGAAGGCGGGTGCGTAATGACCGATAAAATCCGTACTCTGCAAGGTCGCGTTGTTAGCGACAAAATGGAGAAATCCATTGTTGTTGCTATCGAACGTTTTGTGAAACACCCGATCTACGGTAAATTCATTAAGCGTACGACCAAACTGCACGTACATGACGAGAACAACGAATGCGGTATCGGCGACAAGGTTGAAATCCGTGAATGCCGTCCGCTGTCCAAGACTAAGTCCTGGACGCTGGTTCGCGTTGTAGAGAAAGCGGTTCTGTAATACAGTACGCGTTCTCAACGAATAAACGGCTCAGCGATGGGCCGTTTATTTTTTCTACCCATATCCTGAGAGCGGTGTTATAATGCCGCGCCCTCGATATGGGGCTTTTTTAACGACCTGATTTCGGGTCTCAGTAGTAGTTGACATTAGCGGAGCACTAAAATGATCCAAGAACAGACTATGCTGAACGTCGCCGACAACTCCGGTGCACGTCGCGTAATGTGTATCAAGGTTCTGGGTGGCTCGCACCGTCGCTACGCAGGCGTAGGCGACATCATCAAGATCACCATCAAAGAAGCAATTCCGCGTGGTAAGGTCAAAAAAGGTGATGTGCTGAAGGCGGTAGTGGTGCGCACCAAGAAGGGTGTTCGTCGCCCGGACGGTTCTGTCATTCGCTTCGATGGTAATGCATGCGTTATTTTAAACAATAACAGCGAGCAGCCTATCGGTACGCGTATTTTTGGGCCGGTAACTCGTGAACTTCGCAACGAGAAGTTCATGAAAATTATCTCTCTGGCACCAGAAGTACTCTAAGGAGCGAATCATGGCAGCGAAAATCCGTCGTGATGACGAAGTTATCGTGTTAACCGGTAAAGATAAAGGTAAACGCGGTAAAGTTAAGAATGTCCTGTCTTCCGGCAAGGTCATCGTTGAAGGTATCAACCTGGTTAAGAAACACCAGAAGCCGGTTCCGGCTCTGAACCAACCAGGCGGCATTGTAGAGAAAGAAGCAGCTATTCAGATCTCTAACATTGCAATCTTCAATGCGGCAACCGGCAAGGCTGACCGTGTAGGCTTTAGATTCGAAGACGGCAAAAAAGTCCGTTTCTTCAAGTCTAACAGCGAAACTATCAAGTAATTTGGAGTAGTACGATGGCGAAACTGCATGATTACTACAAAGACGAAGTAGTTAATAAACTCATGACTGAGTTTAACTACAATTCTGTCATGCAAGTCCCTCGGGTCGAGAAGATCACCCTGAACATGGGTGTTGGTGAAGCGATCGCTGACAAGAAACTGCTGGATAATGCAGCAGCTGATCTGACAGCAATCTCCGGTCAAAAGCCGTTGATCACCAAAGCACGCAAATCTGTTGCAGGCTTCAAAATCCGTCAGGGCTATCCGATCGGCTGTAAAGTAACTCTGCGTGGCGAACGCATGTGGGAGTTCTTTGAGCGCCTGATCACTATTGCTGTACCGCGTATCCGTGACTTCCGTGGCTTGTCCGCTAAGTCATTCGACGGTCGTGGTAACTACAGCATGGGTGTCCGTGAGCAGATCATCTTCCCAGAAATCGACTACGATAAAGTCGACCGCGTTCGTGGTTTGGATATTACCATTACCACTACTGCGAAATCTGACGAAGAAGGCCGTGCTCTGCTGGCTGCCTTTGACTTCCCGTTCCGCAAGTAAGGTAGGGTTACTGAATGGCTAAGCAATCAATGAAAGCACGCGAAGTAAAACGCGTAGCTTTAGCTGATAAATACTTCGCGAAACGCGCTGAACTGAAAGCGATCATCTCTGATGTGAACGCTTCCGACGAAGATCGTTGGAACGCTGTTCTTAAGCTGCAGTCTCTGCCGCGTGATTCCAGCCCGTCTCGTCAGCGTAACCGCTGCCGTCAAACAGGTCGTCCACATGGTTATGTGGGCAAGTTCGGGTTGAGCCGTATCAAGCTACGTGAAGCCGCTATGCGCGGTGAAGTACCAGGCTTGAAAAAGGCTAGCTGGTAATTGTCACCAATTGAATCACGGGAGTAAAGACAGATGAGCATGCAAGATCCGATCGCGGATATGCTGACCCGTATCCGTAACGGTCAGGCCGCGAACAAAGCTGCGGTCACCATGCCTTCCTCCAAGCTGAAAGTGGCAATTGCCAACGTGCTGAAGGAAGAAGGTTTTATTGAAGATTTTAAAGTTGAAGGCGACACCAAGCCGGAACTGGAACTGACTCTTAAGTATTTCCAGGGTAAAGCTGTTGTAGAAAGCATTCAGCGTGTCAGTCGCCCAGGTCTGCGCATCTATAAACGTAAAGATGAGCTGCCGAAAGTTATGGCGGGTCTGGGTATCGCGGTTGTTTCTACCTCTAAAGGTGTTATGACTGATCGTGCAGCGCGCCAGGCTGGTCTTGGTGGCGAAATTATCTGCTACGTAGCCTAATCGGAGGAAAAAATGTCTCGTGTTGCTAAAGCACCGGTCGTTGTTCCTGCCGGCGTTGATGTAAAAATCAACGGTCAGGTTATTACGATCAAAGGTAAAAACGGCGAGCTGACTCGTACTCTCAACGATGCTGTTGAAGTTAAACATGCAGATAATGCACTGACCTTCGGTCCGCGTGATGGTTACGTAGACGGTTGGGCTCAGGCTGGTACCGCGCGTGCCCTGCTGAACTCAATGGTTATCGGTGTTACCGAAGGCTTCACTAAGAAGCTGCAGCTGGTTGGTGTAGGTTATCGTGCAGCGGTTAAAGGGAACGTAGTAAACCTGTCATTAGGTTTCTCACACCCGGTTGACCATCAGCTGCCGGCAGGGATTACTGCAGAATGTCCGACTCAAACTGAAATCGTGCTGAAAGGCGCTGATAAGCAGGTGATCGGCCAGGTTGCAGCAGATCTGCGTGCCTACCGTCGTCCTGAGCCTTACAAAGGCAAGGGTGTTCGTTACGCCGACGAAGTCGTGCGTACCAAAGAGGCTAAGAAGAAGTAAGGTAACACTATGGATAAGAAATCTGCTCGTATCCGTCGTGCGACCCGCGCACGCCGCAAGCTCAAAGAGCTGGGCGCAACTCGCCTGGTGGTACATCGTACCCCGCGTCATATTTACGCACAGGTAATTGCACCGAACGGTTCTGAAGTTCTGGTAGCTGCTTCTACTGTAGAAAAAGCTATCGCTGAACAACTGAAGTACACCGGTAACAAAGACGCGGCTGCAGCTGTGGGTAAAGCTGTCGCTGAACGCGCTCTGGAAAAAGGCATCAAAGATGTGTCCTTTGACCGTTCCGGGTTCCAATATCATGGTCGTGTCCAGGCACTGGCAGATGCTGCCCGTGAAGCTGGCCTTCAGTTCTAAGGTAGAGGTGTAAGATGGCTCACATCGAAAAACAAGCTGGCGAACTGCAGGAAAAGCTGATCGCGGTAAACCGCGTATCTAAAACCGTAAAAGGTGGTCGTATTTTCTCCTTCACAGCTCTGACTGTAGTAGGCGATGGTAACGGTCGCGTTGGTTTTGGTTACGGTAAAGCGCGTGAAGTTCCAGCAGCGATCCAGAAAGCGATGGAAAAAGCCCGTCGCAATATGATTAACGTCGCGCTGAACAACGGCACCCTGCAACACCCGGTTAAAGGTGTTCACACGGGTTCTCGTGTATTCATGCAGCCAGCTTCCGAAGGTACCGGTATTATCGCCGGTGGTGCAATGCGCGCCGTTCTGGAAGTTGCTGGAGTTCATAACGTTCTGGCTAAAGCATATGGTTCCACCAACCCGATCAACGTGGTTCGTGCAACTATTGATGGCCTGGAAAATATGAATTCTCCAGAAATGGTCGCTGCCAAGCGTGGTAAATCCGTTGAAGAAATTCTGGGGAAATAAACCATGGCAAAGACTATTAAAATTACTCAAACCCGCAGTGCAATCGGTCGTCTGCCGAAACACAAGGCAACGCTGCTTGGCCTGGGTCTGCGTCGTATTGGTCACACCGTAGAGCGCGAGGATACTCCTGCTGTTCGTGGTATGGTCAACGCGGTTTCCTTCATGGTTAAAGTTGAGGAGTAAGAGATGCGTTTAAATACTCTGTCTCCGGCCGAAGGCTCCAAAAAGGCGGGTAAACGCCTGGGTCGTGGTATCGGTTCTGGCCTCGGTAAAACCGGTGGTCGTGGTCACAAAGGTCAGAAGTCTCGTTCTGGCGGTGGCGTACGTCGCGGTTTCGAGGGTGGTCAGATGCCTCTGTACCGTCGTCTGCCGAAATTCGGCTTCACTTCTCGCAAAGCAGCGATTACAGCCGAAGTTCGCCTGTCTGACCTGGCGAAAGTGGAAGGCGGTGTTGTAGACCTGAACACGCTGAAAGCGGCTAACATTATCGGTATCCAGATCGAGTTCGCGAAAGTGATCCTGGCTGGTGAAGTCACTACTCCGGTAACTGTTCGTGGTCTGCGTGTTACTAAAGGCGCTCGTGCTGCTATCGAAGCTGCTGGCGGTAAAATCGAGGAATAAGTAGCAGATGGCTAAACAACCGGGATTAGATTTTCAAAGTGCCAAAGGTGGCTTAGGCGAGCTGAAACGCAGACTGCTGTTTGTTATCGGTGCGCTTATCGTGTTCCGTATTGGCTCTTTCATTCCGATCCCTGGTATTGATGCCGCTGTACTTGCCAAACTGCTTGAGCAACAGCGAGGCACCATCATTGAAATGTTTAACATGTTCTCTGGTGGTGCTCTCAGCCGTGCTTCTATCTTTGCCCTGGGTATTATGCCGTATATTTCGGCATCAATTATTATCCAGCTGCTGACGGTGGTTCACCCAACGCTGGCAGAAATTAAGAAAGAAGGGGAGTCTGGTCGTCGTAAGATCAGCCAGTACACCCGCTACGGTACTCTGGTGTTGGCCATATTCCAGTCGATCGGTATTGCTACCGGTCTGCCGAATATGCCTGGTATGCAAGGTCTGGTGATGAATCCAGGCTTTGCATTCTACTTCACCGCTGTTGTCAGTCTGGTCACAGGGACGATGTTCCTGATGTGGTTGGGCGAACAGATTACTGAACGTGGTATCGGTAACGGTATCTCGATCATTATTTTCGCCGGTATTGTCGCGGGCCTCCCGCCAGCCATTGCCCATACTATCGAGCAAGCGCGTCAAGGCGACCTGCACTTCCTCGTGTTGCTGTTGGTTGCAGTATTAGTATTTGCAGTGACGTTCTTTGTTGTATTTGTTGAGCGTGGTCAACGCCGCATTGTGGTAAACTACGCTAAACGTCAGCAAGGTCGTCGTGTCTATGCTGCACAGAGCACACATTTACCGCTGAAAGTGAATATGGCGGGGGTAATCCCGGCAATCTTCGCTTCCAGTATTATTCTGTTCCCGGCAACCATCGCGTCATGGTTCGGGGGCGGTACTGGTTGGAACTGGCTGACAACAATTTCGCTGTATTTGCAGCCTGGGCAACCGCTTTATGTGTTACTCTATGCGTCTGCAATCATCTTCTTCTGTTTCTTCTACACGGCGTTGGTCTTCAACCCGCGTGAAACAGCAGATAACCTGAAGAAGTCCGGTGCATTTGTACCAGGAATTCGTCCGGGAGAGCAAACGGCGAAGTATATCGATAAAGTAATGACCCGCCTGACTTTGGTCGGTGCGCTCTATATTACCTTTATCTGCCTGATCCCGGAGTTCATGCGTGATGCAATGAAAGTACCGTTCTACTTCGGTGGGACCTCACTGCTTATCGTTGTTGTCGTGATTATGGACTTTATGGCTCAAGTGCAAACTCTGATGATGTCTAGTCAGTACGAGTCTGCATTGAAGAAGGCGAACCTGAAAGGCTACGGCCGATAATTGGTCGCCCGAGAAGTTACGGAGAGTAAAAATGAAAGTTCGTGCTTCCGTCAAGAAATTATGCCGTAACTGCAAAATCGTTAAGCGTGATGGTGTCATCCGTGTGATTTGCAGTGCCGAGCCGAAGCATAAACAGCGCCAAGGCTGATTTATTCGCATATTTTTCTTGCAAAGTTGGGTTGAGCTGGCTAGATTAGCCAGCCAATCTTTTGTATGTCTGTACGTTTCCATTTGAGTATCCTGAAAACGGGCTTTTCAGCATGGTGCGTACATATTAAATAGTAGGAGTGCATAGTGGCCCGTATAGCAGGCATTAACATTCCTGATCAAAAACATGCTGTGATCGCGTTAACGTCGATCTACGGCATCGGTAAGACCCGTTCTAAAGCCATCCTGGCTGCAGCGGGTATCGCTGAAAATGTTAAGATCAGTGAGCTGTCTGAAGGACAAATCGACACGCTGCGTGACGAAGTTGCCAAATTTGTCGTTGAAGGTGATCTGCGCCGTGAAATCAGCATGAGCATCAAGCGCCTGATGGATCTTGGTTGCTATCGCGGTTTGCGTCATCGTCGTGGTCTGCCAGTGCGCGGTCAGCGTACTAAGACCAACGCACGTACCCGTAAGGGTCCGCGCAAACCGATCAAGAAATAATCGGGGTGATTGAATAATGGCAAAGGCACCAATTCGTGCACGTAAACGTGTAAGAAAACAAGTCTCTGACGGCGTGGCTCATATCCATGCTTCTTTCAACAACACCATCGTGACTATCACTGATCGTCAGGGTAACGCGCTGGGTTGGGCAACAGCCGGTGGTTCCGGTTTCCGTGGTTCTCGCAAATCTACTCCGTTCGCAGCTCAGGTTGCAGCAGAGCGTTGCGCTGACGCCGTAAAAGAATACGGCATCAAGAATCTGGAAGTTATGGTTAAAGGTCCGGGTCCAGGTCGCGAATCTACTATTCGTGCTCTGAACGCCGCTGGTTTCCGCATCACTAATATTACTGATGTGACTCCGATCCCTCATAACGGTTGTCGTCCGCCGAAAAAACGTCGCGTATAACGCTTCGTTTTCCAGGTTAGTTGGAGATAGAAAATGGCAAGATATTTGGGTCCTAAGCTCAAGCTGAGCCGTCGTGAGGGCACCGACTTATTCCTTAAGTCTGGCGTTCGCGCGATCGATACCAAGTGTAAAATTGAACAAGCTCCTGGCCAGCACGGTGCGCGTAAACCGCGTCTGTCTGACTATGGTGTGCAGTTGCGTGAAAAGCAAAAAGTTCGCCGTATCTACGGTGTGCTGGAGCGTCAGTTCCGTAACTACTACAAAGAAGCAGCACGTCTGAAAGGCAACACCGGTGAAAACCTGTTGGCTCTGCTGGAAGGTCGTCTGGACAACGTTGTATACCGTATGGGCTTCGGCGCCACTCGTGCAGAAGCACGTCAGCTGGTTAGCCATAAAGCGATTATGGTAAACGGTCGTGTTGTTAACATCGCTTCTTATCAGGTTAGTCCGAATGACGTTGTTAGCATTCGTGAGAAAGCGAAGAAGCAGTCTCGCGTGAAAGCCGCTCTGGAGCTGGCTGAGCAGCGTGAAAAGCCAACCTGGCTGGAAGTTGATGCTGGCAAGATGGAAGGTACGTACAAGCGTAAGCCTGAGCGTTCTGATCTGTCTGCGGACATTAACGAACACCTGATCGTCGAGCTTTACTCCAAGTAAAGCTTAGTACCAAAGAGAGGACACAATGCAGGGTTCTGTGACAGAGTTTCTAAAACCGCGCCTGGTAGATATCGAGCAAGTGAGTTCGACGCACGCCAAGGTGACCCTTGAGCCTTTAGAGCGTGGCTTCGGCCATACTCTGGGTAACGCACTGCGCCGTATTCTGCTCTCATCGATGCCGGGTTGCGCGGTGACCGAGGTTGAGATTGATGGTGTACTACATGAGTACAGCACCAAAGAAGGCGTTCAGGAAGATATCCTGGAAATCCTGCTCAACCTGAAAGGGCTGGCGGTGAGAGTTCAGGGTAAAGATGAAGTTATTCTTACCTTGAATAAATCTGGCATTGGCCCTGTGACTGCAGCCGACATTACCCATGACGGGGATGTCGAAATCGTCAAGCCGCAGCACGTGATCTGCCACCTGACCGATGAGAACGCGTCTATTAGCATGCGTATCAAAGTTCAGCGCGGTCGTGGTTATGTGCCGGCTTCTACCCGAATTCATTCGGAAGAAGATGAGCGCCCAATCGGCCGTCTGCTGGTCGACGCATGCTACAGCCCTGTAGAGCGTATTGCCTACAATGTTGAAGCAGCGCGTGTAGAACAGCGTACCGACCTGGACAAGCTGGTCATCGAAATGGAAACCAACGGCACAATCGATCCTGAAGAGGCGATTCGTCGTGCGGCGACCATTCTGGCAGAACAACTGGAAGCTTTCGTTGATTTACGTGATGTACGTCAGCCGGAAGTGAAAGAAGAGAAACCAGAATTCGATCCGATCCTGCTGCGCCCTGTTGACGATCTGGAATTGACTGTCCGCTCTGCTAACTGCCTTAAAGCAGAAGCTATCCACTATATCGGTGATCTGGTACAGCGTACTGAGGTTGAGCTTCTTAAGACGCCTAACCTTGGTAAAAAATCTCTTACTGAGATTAAAGACGTGCTGGCTTCCCGTGGACTGTCTCTGGGCATGCGCCTGGAAAACTGGCCACCGGCAAGCATCGCTGACGAGTAACCGGATCACAGGTTAAGGTTTTACTGAGAAGGATAAGGTCATGCGCCATCGTAAGAGTGGTCGTCAACTGAACCGCAACAGCAGCCATCGCCAGGCTATGTTCCGCAACATGGCAGGTTCACTGGTTCGTCATGAAATCATCAAGACGACCCTGCCTAAAGCGAAAGAGCTGCGTCGCGTAGTTGAGCCGCTGATTACTCTTGCCAAGACTGATAGCGTAGCTAATCGTCGTCTGGCATTCGCCCGCACTCGTGATAACGAGATCGTGGCAAAACTGTTTAACGAGCTGGGCCCGCGTTTCGCGAGCCGCGCCGGTGGTTACACTCGCATTCTGAAGTGTGGCTTCCGTGCAGGCGACAATGCGCCGATGGCATACATCGAGCTGGTTGATCGCTCTGAGTCGAAAGCAGAAGCTGCTGCAGAGTAATCTGTAGTAACGTAAAAAAACCCGCCTCGGCGGGTTTTTTTATATCCGCAGCACCCCCACTTATCTACAATATCTGTACTCTTTTTGTTCATCCCCTGGAGTCATTATGTGGTTACTGGACCAGTGGGCAGAGCGTCATATCATCGATGCACAAAGAAAAGGTGAGTTTGAAGATCTTCGCGGCGCTGGCCAACCGTTGGTGCTGGATGATGATTCACATGTGCCTGATGAGCTACGTGCCGGTTATCGCTTACTGAAGAACGCAGGCTGTCTCCCACCCGAACTGGAGCAGCGGAAAGAAGCCATCCAGTTGTTGGATCTGCTGAAAGGCCTGCGGCAGGATGATCCGCAGTATCAGGAAGTGAGTCGGCGTTTGTCACTGCTGGAACTGAAGCTGCGGCAGTCCGGTCTGAGCACGGAATTTTTACGCGGTGAGTATGCTGATAAGTTGCTGCATAAAATTAACGATAATTAATGGAGTGGACATGTATCGCATTGGTGAGTTAGCAAAGCTGGCGGAAGTGACCCCTGATACGATCCGCTACTATGAAAAGCAGCAGATGATGGAGCATGAGGTGCGCACTGAAGGCGGTTTCCGGTTATATACGGAAAAGGATCTTCAACGGCTTAAATTCATCCGCTATGCCCGACAGCTTGGCTTTACCCTTGAGTCGATCCGTGAATTGTTATCGATCCGTATCGATCCTGAACATCATACCTGTCAGGAATCCAAAGGGATCGTGCAGGACAGGCTGAAAGAAGTTGAAGCTCGTATTGCCGAACTGCAAAGCATGCAGCGTTCATTGCAGCGTTTGAACGATGCCTGCTGTGGCACTGCGCATAGCAGTGTGTACTGCTCAATTCTGGAAGCTCTTGAACAAGGAGCCAGTGGAGTGGCGTCGGGCTGTTGATTTATCAGACAGGTGGGACTACACTCCCGCCGTTAAACTACAAACTGGAGTTATTATGAGTCGTTATCAGCATACGAAAGGGCAGATAAAGGACAATGCCATTGAGGCATTATTACATGACCCTCTATTCAGACAGCGTGTTGAAAAGAATAAGAAAGGGAAAGGGAGTTATTTACGTAAAGGCAAACACGGTAACCGGGGTAACTGGGAGGCCAGTGGCAAGAAAGTGAATCACTTTTTTACCACTGGCCTTCTGCTTTCTGCGGTCTGTTAAGAACGATTATTCTGTTCTTTCAGCAGGTCGCGGATCTCAGTAAGCAAGACTTCTTCTTTCGTCGGTGCCGGTGCAGCCGCCGGCTCTTCTTTCTTACGATTGAGTTTGTTAATGAGCTTAATTGCCATGAAAATAGCAAAGGCGACAATCACAAAGTCGAAGATATTCTGAATAAACACGCCATAATGCATCACAACGGCCGGGATATCTCCCTGCGCATCACGTAACGTCACAGCAAACTGTTTAAAATCGATCCCACCAATTAACAAACCCAGCGGCGGCATAATGATATCGGCAACCAGTGACGATACAATTTTACCGAACGCCGCACCGATAATGACACCCACTGCCAAATCGACAACATTCCCGCGCATCGCGAATTCGCGAAACTCTTTAATAATGCTCATTATATTCTCCCTATGCAGCTGACGTTAATAAGTTTAACAAATGTTAAGGCATTTGCCATTTAAGTATTGAGATTAAGATTATGAATTAAGCCTTGATAAATCAGGGGATTAAAAAGGGTGCAAACAATGCACCCTTCAATGTTAAAGGAAGAAAGGACTTGGCTGAAATAAGCGTTCGACGTCGGTAATAAACTTTTTATCTGTCAGGAACATAATGACGTGATCGCCTTGTTCGATGCGTAAGTTGTCATTAGCAATCATCACATCGTTACCACGCACGACAGCACCAATAATCGTGCCTGGCGGAAGTTTGATCTCGTCGATGACTCGGCCGACAACGCGTGAGGTACTTTCATCGCCGTGAGCGACAGCTTCAATCGCTTCCGCGACGCCACGGCGTAATGAAGAGACGCCAACGATGTCCGCTTTTCGCACATGGCTAAGGAGAGCCGAGATGGTTGCTTGCTGGGGAGAGATCGCGATATCGATCACACTACCCTGAACAAGATCGACATAAGCGCGGCGTTGAATCAACACCATCACCTTTTTCGCCCCCATGCGCTTAGCCAACATCGCTGACATGATGTTAGCTTCATCGTCGTTGGTAACGGCAATAAACAGATCGACCTGATCGATATGCTCTTCGGCCAGCAATTCTTGATCCGAGGCGTCGCCAAAAAAGACGATCGTATTCTGAAGTTTTTCGGCCAGCTCGGCAGCGCGCTGTTGATCGCGTTCGATCAATTTCACGCTGTAATCTTTTTCCAGACGATGCGCCAGACCTGCCCCGATGTTACCGCCGCCAACCAGCATGATGCGCTTGTAAGGCTTTTCGAGGCGTTGCAGTTCGCTCATCACCGCACGAATGTGCTGGGAAGCGGCAATAAAGAAGACTTCGTCGCCCGCTTCGACAATGGTGGAGCCCTGTGGGCGGATCGGTCTGTCGTGACGGAAAATCGCCGCAACGCGGGTATCGATATGCGGCATATGCTCCCGCATCGTTGAGAGCGCGTTCCCGATCAGTGGGCCACCGTAATAGGCTTTTACGACGGCAAGGCTCACTTTGCCTTCTGCGAAATTGACGACCTGTAATGCGCCTGGATATTCGATCAGGCGGTAAATGCTGTCGATGACCAGTTGTTCGGGCGCGATCAGGTGATCGATAGGTACGGCTTCTGAGTGGAACAGCTTGTCCGCATCACGGACATAATCGGGAGAGCGGATACGGGCGATTCGGTTCGGCGTATTAAACAGCGAATAAGCCACCTGGCAGGCAACCATGTTCGTTTCATCAGAACTGGTCACGGCAACCAGCATATCCGCATCATCCGCCCCGGCTTCACGCAGCACGCGTGGGTGCGAGCCGTGTCCCTGAACGACACGCAGATCGAACTTATCCTGCAGGCTGCGCAGGCGTTCACCGTTGGTATCCACCACGGTGATGTCGTTGTTCTCGCCGACCAGGTTCTCTGCCAGCGTTCCACCCACCTGTCCTGCGCCCAGAATGATTATTTTCATCAGTCGTGACCCGTTATCCCATCACTTTTTGATTAGCTTAGCGTAAAAGAAGCCATCACCGTCTTCTGCACCCGGCAGATTTTGAAGACCCGGCATTTCGGGTGTGCCTGTCTCGCTCAGCATGGCATCCGTCGTACGCTGTAAGAAGGCGTGAACCTGCTGACTGTTCTCTTCCGGCAAAACGGAACAGGTGGCATAGACCAGCGTGCCGCCGGATTTCAGATGCGGCCAGACGGCATCAAGAATTTCAGCCTGTAGCTTTGCCAGTTCGGTAATATCACGATCGCGGCGAAGCCATTTGATATCCGGGTGACGACGGATAACTCCGGTTGCAGAGCAGGGGGCATCTAACAGGATACGATCAAACTGCTGCTCGCCGCACCATTGTGCAGGGAAACGCCCATCACCCTGCTTAACCGTCGCTTTCATCCTAAGACGTTTCAGGTTGTCATAAACGCGGGAGAGTCGTTGTTCATCCACATCAACTGCCAGCACGTTTGCTTCGGGAGCCGCTTCGAGGATGTGGGTGGTTTTACCGCCTGGTGCTGCACACAGATCTAAAATGTGTTCGCCGTTTTGCGGAGCAAGGAAGGCCACGCACCCCTGAGCAGAGGCGTCCTGAACGGTGACCCATCCTTCATCGAACCCAGGAAGCGTATGGACCGGTGCTGCTGTTTCCAGACGGATGGCATCGGGATAGTCGGGATGAGTGAAACCTTTCATCCCGGCGTTTTCGAGCAATGCCAGCCAGCTGTCGCGCGTATGGTGTATGCGATTCACACGTAGCCACATCGGGGGGCGCTGATTGTTGGCATCAATAATCGCTTCCCATTGGGTGGGGTACGCCTTTTGCAGGAGTTTAAGTAGCCAGCCAGGGTGCAGAAAACGCGCGTCGCTGCTGGCGAATTCCGCGAGCAGTACTTCTTGTTGACGCTGGAACTGACGCAGAACACCGTTTATTAGCCCCTTAAGCTGCGGGCGCTTTATCGCTACGGCACCTTCGACCGTTTCCGCCAGCGCTGCATGTGGAGGAATTCGGGTATGCAGTAATTGATAGAATCCCACCATTATCAGGTAATGCACGGTGCGCTGTTTTCCCGTCATTGGGCGGGACATCAGTTTGTTGATCAACCAGTCGAGTTGCGACAGCGTACGCAGAACCCCAAAACAGAGTTCCTGTAGCAGCGCTTTGTCTTTATCGGAGACTTTTTGTTGTAGCGGCGGCAGGACATTGCTCAGTGAATGCCCTTGCTCGACGACCTGTTCAACGGCCTGCGCCGCCATACTGCGTAAGTTAAGTTTCTTATTCATAACCGCAAAAATAAAAAGGCCCGGTAACACCGGGCGTTATCAGAAGTGACCGTCAGACCAGACGGTTGCCAGGAATGAACCATTCCCGACGTGAATTCAGAAGATCCTGGGCGCTCATCGCTTTTTTTCCGGCGGGTTGCAATGAGAGCAGGTTCAGGACTCCGTTGCCGGTCGCGACCTGAATGCCTTGTTTCGTGGCGTCAAGGATGGTTCCCGGTTCTGCCAGCGTCGGCGTCGCTATTACGGATGCCTGCCAGACTTTTACCGGCTGGCCGTCAATTTCCAGCCAGCTCATTGGCCAGGGATTGAATGCGCGAATGCAACGTTCCAGTTGTGTCGCAGAAAGCGACCAGTCGATGCGCGCTTCTTCTTTACTGAGCTTTTCTGCGTGAGTGACTAGCGATTCATCTTGCACTTGCGGATTTGCACGACCCTCAGCTAACTGCTTCAGCGTTTCAATCAGCCCTTGCGGACCAAGATCCGCCAGCTTGTCGTACAGTGTGCCGCTGGTGTCTTGCGCGGTGATGGGGCAGGCGAGCTTATAGAGCATATCGCCCGTATCGAGACCCACGTCCATTTGCATAATGGTCACGCCCGTTTCGGCGTCCCCAGCCCAAAGAGAACGTTGAATGGGCGCCGCGCCGCGCCAGCGCGGCAGCAGCGAACCGTGGACGTTAATGCAACCGAGACGCGGCATATCCAGCACGGCTTTCGGCAGAATCAGACCATACGCGACGACGACCATAACATCTGCATTCAGGTCAGAAACCAGGTGCTGGTTTTCCTGCGGGCGCAAGGAAACGGGTTGGAAAACCGGAATGCCTTTTTCTTCTGCCAGCACTTTTACCGGGCTCGGCATCAGTTTTTTTCCCCGACCTGCCGGGCGATCGGGCTGGGTAAATACCCCGACAACGTGATGTTCAGAAGACAACAGCGCGTCAAGATGACGCGCTGCAAAGTCAGGTGTACCCGCAAAAATAATACGTAGTGAGTCTGACACGGTGATTCTTGTCCTTAAGCTCGTGCGTTCAGGCGGTCGAGTTTCTCAACTTTCTGACGAATACGTTGCTGCTTCAGCGGTGACAAATAATCGATAAACAGTTTACCGACCAGGTGATCCATCTCGTGCTGAATACAGATAGCCAGCAGGCCGTCGGCTTCCAGTTCAAACGGTTTACCCTCGCGATCGAGCGCGCGAACTTTCACTTTCTCAGCACGCGGCACTAAAGCACGCTGTTCCGGAATAGACAGACAACCTTCTTCAATACCGGTCTCGCCTTCTTTTTCCAGCAGTTCCGGGTTAATTAACACCAGGCGTTCGTCACGATTTTCCGACACGTCAATGACGATAATCCGCTGATGAATATCAACCTGCGTTGCTGCGAGGCCAATACCTTCTTCCGCGTACATCGTCTCAAACATATCATCGACGATACGCTGAATTTCTGCATTCACTTCTTCTACCGGCTTTGCGACTTTGCGAAGGCGCTCGTCCGGAATATGTAACACTTGCAAAACTGACATAGTTATCCAGAGTTGTGTTCAGGAGTTGGAAAGATTATTACCTCTATTCTAGACAAATCCCCCTCTGATTGACAGCATCAGTGACCAATCGCAAAGATTGCTAAGACTGCTTGTGGCAGGGGGATAAGGATGACCCGTACCGAAATTTGGCTACGTTTAATGGCTGTGAATGAGTTGTTCGGCGATGAGATGGTGCGCGTCGCTCACGGACTGATATCACAGCCGGCTATTGATATCGCCGCATTGCGGCGTGCCGGCCTTTCCCCTTCCCAGGCAACGCGCTTTTTGACCTTTCCGGAAAAAGAACTGGAAAGAACCCTTCGCTGGCTTGAGTTGCCGCACCATCACTTATTACTGGCAGACAGTGAAGATTATCCTGCACAGCTTCGCGCCATTGAAGATTATCCCGGTGCGGTTTTTGTCGTTGGCTCCCCGCGATGTCTCCATGATTTTCAACTCGCCGTCGTGGGAAGCCGAACGCCGTCCTGGTATGGCGAACGATGGGGGCAGATGTTTTGTGAGAAACTGGCCAGTTGGGATATCACCATTACCAGCGGTCTGGCGCGAGGTATTGATGGCATCGCCCATCGGGCGGCGATCCAGGCAAAGGGGAAAAGCATTGCCGTATTAGGCAACGGCCTGCAATCCGTCTATCCCCGCCGACATGCCGGGATGGCCGATGCGTTGCTGGAAACGGGAGGCGCGCTGGTGTCCGAATTTCCGTTAATGATGGCCCCTTTACCGCGCAACTTTCCCCGCCGGAACCGTATCATTAGCGGTCTGAGTAAAGGGGTTCTGGTGGTTGAGGCGGCATTACGCAGTGGCTCGTTGGTCACCGCGCGCTGTGCGTTAGAGCAAGGACGAGAGGTGTTCGCTATCCCTGGCCCCCTCGGCAGCCCCGGAAGCGAAGGGCCACACTGGCTGGTGAAGCAGGGTGCCACCCTTGTGACGGCCCCAGATGAAATCATGGAAAATTTGCAGTACGGCTTGCATTGGCTGCCAGATGAGCCTGAAAAATCACTTTATTCATCAGATCAGGAAGGCGCAGCATTGCCATTTCCCGAGCTCCTGGCTAACGTAGGAGATGAGGTAACACCTGTTGACGTCGTCGCTGAACGTGCCGGCCAACCTGTGCCAGAGGTAGTGGCTCAGCTACTCGAACTGGAGTTAGCAGGATGGATCGCAGTTGTACCCGGCGGCTATGTCCGATTGAGGAGGGCATGCCATGTTCGACGTACTAATGTATTTGTTTGAGACATATATCCACAATGAAGCTGAATTACGTGTGGATCAGGACAAACTTGAACGGGATCTTACCGACGCTGGTTTTGATCGTGAAGACATCTACAACGCGCTCCTGTGGCTGGAAAAGCTTGCTGACTACCAGGAAGGTCTTGCCGAGCCGATGCAGCTCGCCTCCGATCCTCTCTCTGTGCGTATTTATACCCCAGAAGAGTGTGACCGACTGGATGCCAGTTGCCGGGGATTCCTGTTATTCCTTGAGCAGATTCAGGTGCTAAACCTCGAAACGCGAGAAATGGTGATTGAACGTGTGCTCGCGCTGGATACCGCAGAATTCGACCTGGAAGACCTGAAGTGGGTCATCCTGATGGTTTTGTTCAATATTCCAGGTTGTGAAAATGCATATCAGCAAATGGAAGAATTACTCTTTGAAGTGAATGAAGGTATGCTGCATTAATCAACCTTAATTCAGCATGAGTTGTTATGGCTAAATCAGCACTGTTTTCGGTGCGTAAAAATGAGCCCTGTCCACAGTGCGGGGCTGAACTGGTGATTCGCTCCGGGAAACACGGTCCGTTTCTTGGTTGCTCGCACTATCCGGAATGTGACTATATCCGTCCGTTGAAATCCTCAGCGGACGGACATATCGTCAAAGTTCTGGAGGGGAAACATTGCCCTGACTGCGGCAGCGAACTGGTGTTGCGCCAGGGGCGTTTTGGTATGTTTATCGGCTGCAGCAACTATCCAGAATGTGAGCATACCGAGCTCATTGATAAACCCGATGAAACCGCTATTACCTGCCCTCAATGCCAGACGGGCCATCTGGTCCAGCGGCGTTCCCGTTATGGCAAAACCTTCCACTCCTGCGATCGCTATCCGGAGTGCCAGTTTGTCATTAACTTCAAACCGATAGCCGGAGAGTGTCCTGAGTGCCACTATCCGCTACTCATCGAAAAGAAAACCGCGCAGGGTGTGAAGCACTTTTGCGCCAGTAAACAATGTGGAAAGCCGGTTTCGGCGGAACAAACAAGTGAATAATAACCTGCCAACAGACCCTATCGCTGACGCAATAGAGGTACTGAATAAAGAGAATGTCATCGCCTATCCAACAGAAGCCGTCTTTGGCGTCGGGTGCGATCCCGATAGCGAAGTGGCCGTAAATCGTCTGTTGGCCTTGAAACAGCGTCCGGTGGATAAAGGGTTAATTTTGATCGCCGCCAGTTTTGAGCAGCTCAAGCCGTATATTGACGACAGTATGTTGACCGATGCCCAGCGTGATGCCGTGTTTGCTCGTTGGCCTGGTCCGGTGACCTTTGTTTTCCCTGCGCCAGCGACGACGCCTCGTTGGTTGACGGGGCGCTTTGATTCATTGGCGGTGCGCGTGACGGATCATCCGCTGGTGGTCGCCTTGTGCCAGGCTTATGGCAAACCGTTGGTTTCAACCAGCGCCAACCTGAGTGGATTACCCCCTTGCCGTACGGTTGAGGAAGTTCGCACACAGTTTGGTACAGACTTCCCGGTGGTGTCAGGAGAAACCGGAGGTCGATTGAATCCTTCGGAAATCCGTGATGCCCTGACGGGCGAGTTGTTTCGACAGGGGTAAGATGATGGAAACCTATGCTGTTTTTGGTAATCCAATCGCGCACAGCAAATCGCCGTTTATTCATCAGCAATTTGCGCAGCAGCTGCAGATTGCGCATCCGTATGGCCGTGTGCTGGCGCCTGTTAATGATTTCATCAACACACTGAACGCGTTCTTTGCCGACGGCGGTAAAGGAGTGAACGTCACAGTGCCATTTAAAGAAGAAGCATTTGCCCGCGCCGATGAACTCACCGAGCGTGCAGCCCTGGCCGGTGCGGTGAATACGATCAAGCGGCTCGAAGATGGTCGGTTGCTGGGTGACAACACCGACGGCATCGGTCTGCTAAGTGACCTCGAACGTCTGTCATTTATCCAGCCGGGGCAACGTATCCTGCTGATTGGCGCGGGTGGCGCTTCGCGTGGTGTATTGTTACCGCTGCTTTCTCTGGATTGCGGGGTGACGATTGTTAACCGGACGGCATCCCGTGCGGAAGAACTGGCACAGGTTTTTGCACATACAGGTAGCGTGCAGGCGCTGGGTATGGATGAGCTGGAAGGACATGAGTTTGATCTGATCATTAATGCCACCTCCAGCGGCATCAGCGGTGAGATCCCGGCGATCCCGGCATCGCTCATTCGTTCGTCCGTATGTTGTTACGACATGTTCTACCAAAAGGGCAATACGCCGTTTCTCTCCTGGTGTGAACGCCAGGGTGCGAAACGTTATGCCGATGGCCTGGGGATGCTGGTGGGACAAGCAGCTCATGCCGTTCTGCTCTGGCACGGCGTGTTGCCGGAAATTGAGCCAGTGATTGCGCGTCTCAAGCAGGAGTTATCCGCATGAATCAGGCCATCCAGTTTCCAGACCGGGAAGAGTGGGACGCGCAGAAAAAAGCGGTCTGCTTTCCCGCGCTGGTTAATGGCATGCAGTTAATGTGCGCTATTAAGGGAGAAACGCTGGCGAATCGCTTTGGTGGTGAAACGACGGAACAATGGTTAGCTCACTTTTGCGAACATCGCTGGGATCTGGAAGAAGAAGCGGAAGCACTGATCCAGTCCCAGCAAGAAGACGATCATGGCTGGGTTTGGTTACCCTGAGCGAGATACTCGTCTTTCCATTTCACATAATTTCTGGCGGAGTATTGCAGACCCGCTTTCTCCTCCTCTGTTAGCGGCCGGATCTGTTTGACCGGGCTCCCCAAATAGAGATAGCCGCTCTCCAGGCGTTTGTTTTGCGGTACCAGGCTTCCCGCCCCAATCATTACGTCGTCTTCAATCACCGCGCCATCCAGCAGAATCGATCCCATACCGACCAGGACCCGGTTGCCAATGATGCAGCCGTGCAACATCACTTTATGCCCGACCGTCACATCTTCTCCTACAATGAGCGGGTTGCCATCCGGGTTGGAGGCGGATTTGTGCGTGACATGCAACACGCTGCCATCCTGAATATTCGTACGCGCCCCGATCGCAACGTAATTTACATCGCCACGGATCGCGACAAGCGGCCAGATCCCCACATCGTCTGCCAGGCGAACGTCGCCAATGATCACACTGCTGCTGTCGAGCATCACCCGTTGGCCAATCTGTGGGAAAAGATCCTTATAAGGACGTAATACGTCAGACATGTTTACCTCAAGGAAAGAGAACAGTAATGATGACTTTGGTTGCATTTCTGGCCTTGCGCAAGTGCTTTAGCTATCAAAAATTCGCCAAATTGCGCATGAATGGAGCGAAAGGGATGAAAAAGCAGCGAACGGAAAAAAAGATCTAAAAAAGGCTTGTGCAAAAAAATGGGATCCCTATAATGCGCCTCCGTTGAGACGACAAAGTGGAACGCTTCACAAGATGGTCGTCACAGCGAAGAGAAAAATCCTGAAAATCAGGGTTGACTCTGAAAGAGGAAAGCGTAATATACGCCACCTCGCGACAGAGCGCTAAA
>NZ_JAOWCD010000044.1:0-18567 GCF_030337175.1 Citrobacter sp. Ca225
ACGAATGGAAGGGACTTCCCCTGATTATGCGCCTGATTAACTCTTGTGCAATCATGGGGTAAACACAACCCCGGAGGGATTCGTTATGACCATTACTACTGTCGGTATCGATCTTGCTAAAAATGTGTTCGCTGTTCATTGCGTTGACCAGAATGGCAAAACCGTTCTGGTTAAATCCAGAGTAACCCGCGCAGCTCTTCCCGGGCTGATTGCTGGTTTGCCGCCCTGTGTTATCGGGATGGAGGCGTGCTCCGGGGCTCATTACTGGGCAAGACTGTTTCGGCAGTATGGTCATGAGCCGCGTCTGATGGCCGCTAAATTTGTATCGCCTTACCGCATCGCTGGTAAATCAGGGAAAAATGATGCAGCTGATGCTCAGGCTATCTGCGAGGCGGTTCGTCGCCCACATATGCGGTTTGTGCCGGTTAAGGATAAGAGCCAGCAGGCAATGCAGTGTCTGCATCGTACCCGACAGGGTTTTATCGAAGAGAAAACAGCAACATATAATCGTCTCCGGGGGTTGATATCTGAATTCGGCGTTATCGCCCCACAAAGTACAGATGCCCTGCGCCACATAGTTTTTGAGCAGAAGAATTCTTTACCACTTCAGGTTCAGCAATGTGTTGATGATTTGCTGGAGCACGTTGCTCGCATTGAAGATAACATCGCTGAATATGACCGAATTTTGTCCCGCATGGCCAAAACAGATCATCGCAGTCAGCGGCTGATGGAATTGAAGGGCGTTGGCCCCACAACGGCCTGTGCGCTGGTCGCCAGTATCGGTAATGCACATGATTTTAAGAATGGGCGCCAGCTGGCAGCCTGGCTGGGACTGACACCATCGCAGTACAGCAGCGGCGGAAAGTCGAAGCTTGGCAGGATAACGAAAGCTGGCGATTCGTATCTGAGAACACTTCTGGTTCAGGGTGCCCGCTCGGTACTGATCGGGGCGGAGAAAAGGACTGATTTATTCAGTCGTTGGGTCTGCTCACTGGTCGAACGCAGAGGATACTGGCGCGCTGTTGTTGCCATCGCTGCCAAAAATGCAAGACTGTGCTGGGCATCATTGCATTACGGTGATGATTTCAGGTTGTACTCAGCCAGCTAAAGTACAAAGCTGTATGACCATCTGATCTGCAACTCGTTGATGATAAAGGGTTAGACCCCGTGAGGTATATCTGCTTATTGTACAGGGCAAGTGTACCCGACTAACGAACTAGAGCCTCACGAGCGTCTTTCATCAGGGTCCGAATCGATGACGATTCATCATGACCGTTTATAGTACCGCAGTCTCTCCCCTTTATTTTTTTACTATAGTGCAGACAGAAACCGTAAACACCGGCGTTGACATGCCGGGGAAGCCCTTATAGTACATTAAGTACGCTCCGGCTGCTGTGCGCAGGCCGTGAATAATCTGCCTGCGCCACTCACGCCCGAGGCGCGAGCAATCCGTTTCCAGGTGCGCCAGCGCGTCCTCAGGAGAGGTTCCGCATTTAGTCTCTCTGTGCTTTGCGCTATGGTGTATGCATCATTTTTTCCAAAAAGGACTCCACCATGACGTTACATTGCGCATTTATCGGGTTCGGCAAGAGTGCGACTCGCTACCATCTCCCGTATGTCCTTCACCGTAAAGATACCTGGCATGTGGCCCATATCTTTCGCCGTCGTGCGAAGCCGGAAGAGCAGGCGCCGATTTACTCACACATCCACTTCACCAGCGATCTCAATGAAATTTTCGATGATCCGCAGGTCAAGCTGGTTATCATCTGTACTCACGCCGACAGCCACTTTGACTACGCGAAACGGGCGCTGGAGGCCGGGAAGAACGTGCTGGTTGAGAAACCCTTCACCCCGACAATGATTGAAGCGAAGGTGCTGTTTGAACTGGCACAGAGCAAAGGGTTGACGGTGACGCCGTATCAAAACCGTCGCTTTGACTCCTGTTTCCTGACCGCCAAAAAGGCGATTGAAAGCGGTAAGCTGGGTAAGATTGTGGAACTGGAAAGCCACTTTGATTACTACCGCCCGGTCGCGGAGACCCAACCTGGTTTACCGCAGGATGGCGCGTTTTATGGCCTGGGCGTACACACGATGGATCAGGTTATCTCGCTGTTCGGTCGTCCGGACCACGTGGCGTACGATATCCGCAGCCTGCGCAATAAGGCCAATCCGGACGACACCTTTGAAGCGCAACTGTTTTACGGCGATGTAAAGGCCATCGTCAAAACCAGCCATCTGGTGAAAATCGACTATCCGAAGTTTATCGTGCATGGCACCAAGGGGTCGTTTATCAAATACGGTATTGACCAGCAGGAAACCAGCCTGAAGGCCAACATCATGCCGGGTGAGCCAGGCTTTGCGGCAGACGATTCCGTTGGCGTGCTGGAGTACGTTAACGACGAAGGGGTGACGGTGAAAGAAGGGATCAAACCGGAAACGGGCGACTACGGGCGTGTCTATGATGCGCTGTATGACACTCTCACCACGGGCGCGCCAAATTACGTCAAGGAATCTGACGTTCTGACCAACCTTGAACTCCTCGAACGGGCGTTCGAACAGGCTTCACCGGCCACGATTACCCTTGCCCGATAAGCCAGACTGACTCCTCTGTACTTGTTCATAATTTTTGAACAGAGGAGTCAATTTTCACCCTCTATGATTGATGATGGATTCGGTCCACACTTACTCCATCGAAAACATCTGGGGGTGAACACAATGATCTACTTACGCAAAGCAAACGACCGTGGCCACGCGAATCATGGCTGGCTGGATTCCTGGCATACCTTCTCTTTTGCTGACTACTACGATCCCAACTTTATGGGCTTCTCGGCACTGCGCGTGATTAACGACGACGTGATTGACGCCGGTCAGGGTTTCGGTACCCACCCGCATAAAGACATGGAAATTCTGACCTACGTGCTGGAAGGCGCAGTAGAACACCAGGACAGCATGGGCAATAAAGAGCAGGTGCCGGCAGGTGAATTCCAGATTATGAGCGCGGGGACCGGGATCCGGCACTCTGAGTACAACCCGAGCAAAACGGATCGTCTGCGTCTGTATCAGATCTGGATCATTCCGGAAAAAACCGGCATCACGCCGCGTTACGAGCAGCGCCGCTTCGACGCCACACAGGGTAAACAACTGGTGTTGTCACCGGACGCTCGCGACGGCTCGTTGAAAGTGTACCAGGATATGGAACTGTATCGCTGGGCGCTGGTGAAAGGTGAGCAGTCAGTACACCAGATTGCTGCTGAACGTCGCGTCTGGATCCAGGTGGTAAAAGGCGAGGTGAGCATTAACGGCACGAAAGCCACCACCAGCGACGGTCTGGCGATTTGGGATGAGCAGGCGCTGTCAATTCATGCTGACAGCGATAGTGAAATCCTGCTGTTTGATCTGCCGCCTGTATAAATAATTACGCAACCTTCCCTTTAAACGGGGAAGGTTGTGCTTTGTCCGTGATAAACTGAGCAAATCTCTCACTTACGATTTCTCAGGACGATGAAGAAGAAAAGACCCGTACTTCAGGATGTAGCTGATCGTGTTGGTGTGACCAAAATGACGGTCAGCCGTTTTTTGCGTAATCCGGAGCAAGTCTCCGTTGCATTGCGGGGCAAGATCGCTGCTGCACTTGATGAACTGGGTTATATTCCCAATCGCGCACCTGATATCCTCTCCAACGCCACTAGTCGGGCCATTGGCGTACTGCTGCCGTCGTTAACCAACCAGGTTTTTGCCGAAGTTTTACGCGGTATTGAGACCGTGACGGATGCGCATGGTTATCAAACCATGCTGGCGCACTACGGTTATAAGCCGGAGATGGAACAGGAACGTCTGGAGTCGATGCTCTCCTGGAACATCGATGGTCTGATCCTGACTGAACGTACCCACACGCCGCGCACGTTGAAAATGATCGAAGTGGCGGGGATTCCGGTGGTTGAACTGATGGACAGTCAGTCGCCCTGCCTTGATATCGCCGTCGGTTTTGACAACTTTGAAGCCGCGCGTCAAATGACCGCCGCGATTATTGCACGCGGGCATCGTCATATCGCCTATCTGGGGGCACGTCTTGACGAACGTACTATCATCAAACAGAAGGGTTACGAACAGGCGATGCTGGATGCCGGTCTGTTGCCCTACAGTGTGATGGTGGAGCAGTCTTCTTCTTACTCTTCGGGGATTGAGCTTATCCGTCAGGCGCGTCGTGAATACCCGCAACTGGACGGTATCTTCTGTACTAACGATGACCTGGCGGTGGGCGCGGCCTTTGAATGCCAGCGTTTAGGGTTGAGGATCCCGGATGACATGGCGATCGCTGGTTTTCACGGCCATGATATCGGTCAGGTGATGGAACCGCGTCTGGCCAGCGTGCTGACGCCGCGTGAGCGTATGGGCAGCATTGGCGCAGAGCGTCTACTGGCGCGTATTCGTGGGGAGAGCGTCACGCCAAAAATGTTAGATTTAGGTTTCACCTTGTCACCGGGTGGATCTATTTAACCCGACAAATTTGAAGTAGCTCACACTTATTCACTTCTCGCACGTTTGGATATTGCTTCTGTTTTAGTCAGGTTGGACAATGTTACCGATAACAGTTACCCGTAACAATTCCTGATCCTTGTACTGTGGGGGCACCACTTTGAGCACGACTAATCATGATCACCACATTTACGTTCTGATGGGCGTATCGGGCAGCGGTAAATCCGCTGTCGCCAGCGAAGTGGCGCATCAACTGCATGCCGCGTTTCTTGATGGCGATTTTCTCCATCCGCGTCGCAACATTGAGAAAATGGCCTCCGGTGAGCCGCTCAATGATGACGACCGTAAGCCGTGGTTGCAGGCGCTGAATGACGCCGCGTTTGCGATGCAGCGTACCAATAAGGTTTCGCTGATCGTCTGTTCCGCACTGAAAAAACATTACCGTGATCTGCTGCGTGACGGTAACCCGAACCTTTCTTTCATCTACCTGAAAGGCGATTTCGACGTGATCGAAAGCCGTCTGAAGGCGCGTAAAGGCCATTTCTTCAAAACCCAGATGCTGGTGACGCAGTTTGAAACCCTGCAAGAACCGGGTGCAGACGAAAGCGACGTACTGGTGGTGGATATCGATCAGCCACTGGAAGGTGTTGTTGCCAGCACCATCGAGGTCATTAATAAAAGGCAGTAAGTTTTGAGTACATTAACGCTTGTTTTAACAGCAGTAGGCTCCGTTCTGCTGCTGTTGTTTTTAGTGATGAAGGCGCGTATGCACGCCTTCGTTGCTTTGATGGTGGTGTCTATTGGTGCAGGTCTCTTTTCCGGTATGCCGCTCGATAAAATCGCGGCGACAATGGAAAAAGGGATGGGAGGTACGCTGGGCTTCCTGGCGATTGTGGTCGCTCTGGGGGCTATGTTTGGCAAGATTTTGCATGAAACGGGCGCAGTTGATCAGATTGCGGTCAAAATGCTGAAATCCTTCGGCCACAGTCGCGCGCATTATGCGATTGGGCTGGCGGGACTGATTTGCGCGCTGCCGCTGTTCTTTGAAGTGGCCATTGTTCTGCTGATAAGCGTCGCGTTCTCGATGGCGCGTCATACCGGTACAAACCTGGTGAAGCTGGTGATCCCGCTGTTTGCGGGCGTGGCGGCGGCCGCCGCATTTCTGCTGCCGGGGCCTGCGCCGATGCTGCTCGCTTCTCAGATGCACGCCGACTTTGGCTGGATGATTCTGATTGGTCTGTGTGCCGCCATTCCAGGGATGATTATCGCCGGGCCGCTGTGGGGCAACTTTATCAGCCGCTACGTTGAGCTGAATATTCCAGACGATATTACCGAACCGCATCTGGGCGAGGGCAAAATGCCGTCCTTTGGCTTCAGTCTGTCGCTGATCTTGTTGCCGCTGGTGCTGGTGGGACTGAAAACCATCGCCGCACGTTTTGTGCCGGTCGGTTCTACGGCTTACCAGTGGTTTGAATTTGTCGGTCACCCGTTCACCGCGATTCTGGTGGCTTGTCTGGTGGCGATTTACGGCCTGGCGATGCGTCAGGGGATGCCGAAAGATAAGGTCATGGAGATTTGCGGTCACGCGCTGCAACCGGCGGGTATCATCCTGTTGGTGATTGGTGCTGGCGGTGTCTTCAAGCAGGTGCTGGTGGATTCTGGCGTGGGGCCGGCGCTGGGTGAAGCGCTGACCGGGATGGGCTTGCCGATTGCCATTACCTGCTTCGTGCTGGCGGCAGCGGTGCGTATCATTCAGGGCTCCGCGACCGTAGCCTGCTTAACGGCGGTGGGACTGGTGATGCCAGTAATTGAACAACTGAATTTCTCCGGGGCGCAGATGGCGGCACTGTCTATCTGTATCGCGGGGGGGTCGATCGTCGTCAGCCACGTGAACGATGCCGGTTTCTGGCTGTTCGGGAAATTCACCGGTGCGACAGAAGCACAAACGCTGAAGACCTGGACAATGATGGAAACCATCCTCGGCACCGTGGGTGCGATTGTGGGTATGGTGGCGTTTTCACTGCTCAGTTGAAAAAAGGTAGGCCGGGCAATCGCCCGGCCCTATTGTTTTATCCCTTCATCCACATCCGGATGCCGTCCAGGAACATCTGGGTCGCCATCATCACCAGAATCAATCCCATCAGGCGTTCCAGCGCATTTACCCCTTTCTCACCCAGCAGACGCAGAAACAGCGACGACTGCAGCAGAATCACAAACGTACCGCCCCAGGCCAGCAGCAAGGCAATCACCAGATGCCCCATTTGATTAGGATACTGATGCGATAACAACATCAACGTGGCCAGAATCGTTGGGCCGGCAACTAACGGGATCGCCAGCGGGACAATAAAGGGCTCTTCGCCTGCCGGAAGGCCTGCGCTGTTTCCGGTGGCACTGGGGAAGATCATCTTGATGGCAATCAGGAACAGAATAATGCCCCCGGATATTGAAACCGTTTCGGCTCGCAAATTCAGGAATGCGAGAATTTTCTCGCCCGCGAAAAGGAAAATCAGCATCAGTAACAGCGCAATGAACAGCTCGCGCACCATGATTGCCCGACGCCGCTTCGGTTCGGTATGTTTCAGTACGGACATGAAAATGGGCAAATTACCGAGCGGATCCATAATCAGGATCAATAAAACGGCTGCAGAAATGATTTCATTCATAACTCAAATTCCCTGATAATTGCCTCGGACTTTCTGCTCGCTTAAGCAGCGGGATAAGTCGCATTTCTGATGGCATCGCTATCATTGATTAAATTCACTTGCGACTTTGGCTGCTTTTTGTATGGTGAAGGATGAGCCAGTAGGACACTGGTCAGCATACACAGCACACATCTTTGCAGGAAAAAACGCTATGAAAAATGTTGGTTTTATCGGCTGGCGCGGTATGGTCGGCTCTGTTCTCATGCAACGCATGGTTGAAGAGCGCGACTTCGACGCCATTCGCCCTGTTTTCTTTTCAACTTCCCAGCTTGGGCAGGCCGCGCCGACGTTCGGCGGTACCTCGACCGGCACACTTCAGGACGCTTTCGATCTGGACGCGCTGAAAGCGCTCGATATCATTGTGACCTGTCAGGGCGGCGATTATACCAACGAAATCTATCCAAAGCTTCGTGAAAGCGGATGGCAGGGTTACTGGATTGACGCGGCCTCTTCGCTGCGCATGAAAGATGACGCTATCATTATCCTCGACCCGGTTAACCAGGATGTCATCACCCGGGGCCTGAACAACGGGATTAAAACCTTCGTCGGCGGTAACTGTACCGTTAGCCTGATGCTGATGTCGTTGGGCGGTCTGTTTGCCCATGACCTGGTGGACTGGGTGTCGGTCGCGACCTACCAGGCGGCCTCCGGCGGCGGCGCGCGTCATATGCGCGAATTGCTCAACCAGATGGGCCAGTTGCATAACTACGTCGCTGATGAACTGGCAACGCCTTCCTCCGCTATTCTCGATATCGAACGCAAAGTTACCCAACTGACTCGTAGCGGCGAACTGCCGGTAGATAACTTTGGCGTCCCGCTGGCAGGTAGCCTGATTCCGTGGATCGACAAACAGCTTGATAACGGCCAGAGTCGCGAAGAGTGGAAAGGCCAGGCGGAAACTAACAAAATCCTTGATACCTCATCCGTCATTCCGGTCGATGGCCTGTGCGTGCGCGTTGGCGCGCTGCGTTGCCACAGCCAGGCGTTCACTATCAAACTGAAAAAAGACGTTTCCATTCCGACCGTGGAAGAACTGCTGGCGGCTCACAATCCGTGGGCGAAAGTGGTGCCAAACGATCGGGATATCACCATGCGCGAGTTAACCCCAGCGGCCGTTACCGGCACGTTGACCACGCCAGTTGGCCGTCTGCGTAAGCTGAACATGGGACCGGAGTTCCTGTCAGCCTTTACGGTAGGCGACCAGTTGCTCTGGGGGGCTGCAGAGCCGTTGCGACGTATGTTGCGCCATCTGGCGTAATCGCGTTGGTTTACAAGGGGTGCTGAGTCACCCCTTTTTATGCGTAAAAAAGGAGTAAACGCAAATGTATAGTCTTTATGCAGGAGTTAATGAAAGTGTTGGCTATTCTTTAAGGGTGTCCTGATCTCAGTATCAGGGCTTTACCTGAAGGTAGGACGGGGCAGAGAGGATGCACAATTGTGCTGCACCGTTCAGGTCAAAAAAAGTGTCGCTGACTGATGTCGAAAATCAGTTGGAGGAGTGACACCAAAAAACAGGATGAAAACCATGTCCGATCGTATCGATAGAGACGTGATTAATGCGCTAATCGCAGGCCATTTTGCGGATCCTTTTTCCGTACTCGGTATGCACCAGACCTCAGCCGGACTCGAAGTCCGCGCGCTTTTACCTGACGCCACTGAAGTGTGGGTGATCGAACCTAAAACCGGGCGCAAAGTCGGCAAACTGGACTGCCTCGACTCACGCGGTTTTTTCAGCGGTGTATTACCTCGCCGTAAAAATCCTTTTCGTTACCAGCTCGCTGTTGTCTGGCACGGCCAGCAAAATCTGATTGATGATCCCTACCGTTTTGGTCCTCTTATTCAGGATATTGATGCCTGGCTGCTGTCGGAAGGCACCCATTTGCGTCCGTATGAAACGCTGGGGGCGCATGCGGACACCATGGATGGCGTCACGGGTACCCGTTTCTCCGTCTGGGCGCCGAATGCGCGCCGCGTTTCCGTAGTCGGACAATTTAACTTCTGGGATGGTCGCCGTCACCCGATGCGTCTGCGCAAAGAAAGCGGCATCTGGGAACTGTTTATCCCCGGCGCACAGCATGGTCAGCTCTACAAATATGAGATGATCGACGCCAACGGTAATCTGCGGGTGAAAGCCGACCCTTACGCCTTTGAAGCACAGATGCGTCCGGAAACGGCCTCGCTCATTTGCGGTCTGCCCGAAAAAGTGGAACAGACCGAGGCGCGCAAAAAAGCGAACCAGTTTGACGCGCCAATCTCCATTTATGAAGTCCATCTGGGCTCGTGGCGTCGCCATACCGACAACAACTTCTGGCTGAGCTATCGCGAGCTGGCTGACCAGCTCATCCCGTACGTGAAATGGATGGGCTTTACCCATCTCGAACTGCTGCCGGTGAATGAGCATCCGTTTGACGGCAGTTGGGGTTATCAGCCAACGGGACTTTATGCGCCAACGCGTCGTTTTGGCACGCGCGATGATTTCCGTTATTTCGTGAACGCCGCGCATCAGGCGGGCTTGAACGTCATCCTTGACTGGGTGCCGGGCCACTTTCCGTCGGATGATTTTGCTCTCGCGGAGTTCGATGGCACCAAACTGTACGAGCATAGCGACCCGCGCGAAGGGTATCACCAGGACTGGAACACGCTGATCTACAACTACGGTCGTCGTGAAGTCAGTAACTATCTGGTAGGCAACGCCCTGTACTGGATTGAACGCTTTGGTATTGACGCCCTGCGCGTGGATGCCGTGGCGTCGATGATTTATCGCGATTACAGTCGCAAAGAGGGCGAGTGGATCCCGAATGAATTCGGCGGCCGCGAAAACCTGGAAGCGATTGAGTTTTTACGCAATACCAACCGCATTCTCGGTGAGCAGGTGCCGGGGGCGGTGAGCATGGCGGAAGAGTCGACGGATTTCGCGGGCGTCTCCCGACCGCAGGATATGGGCGGTCTGGGTTTCTGGTACAAGTGGAACCTTGGCTGGATGCACGACACCCTCGATTACATGAAGCTGGATCCGGTTTATCGTCAATATCATCACGATAAGCTGACCTTCGGCATGCTCTACAACTATACCGAAAACTTCGTTCTGCCGTTGTCGCATGACGAAGTGGTCCACGGTAAGAAATCGATTCTCGACCGCATGCCGGGCGACGCGTGGCAGAAATTTGCCAACCTGCGCGCTTACTATGGCTGGATGTGGGCCTTCCCGGGTAAAAAACTGCTGTTTATGGGCAACGAATTCGCTCAGGGGCGCGAGTGGAACCATGACGCTAGCCTTGACTGGCATTTGCTGGAAGGCGGCGACAACTGGCACCACGGTGTGCAGCGTCTGGTGCGCGACCTCAACCTGACCTATCGTCACCACAAAGCGTTACATGAGCTCGACTTTGACCCTTACGGCTTCGAATGGCTGGTTGTCGATGATAAAGAACGTTCAGTACTGATTTTTGTCCGTCGCGATAAGGTCGGGAACGAAATTATCGTCGCCAGCAACTTCACGCCGGTGCCGCGTCACGATTACCGCTTTGGCGTCAATCAGCCGGGTAAATGGCGCGAAATTCTCAATACTGACTCGATGCACTACCACGGCAGCAATGCCGGGAACGGCGGGGCGGTCCATACCGATGAGATTTCCAGCCACGGACGCCCGCAATCCCTGAGTCTGACGCTGCCGCCGCTGTCGACAATCTGGCTGGTTCGGGAGGCGGAATGACGCAACTGGTTGCCGGTAACGCCACACCGCATGGCGCAACGTATGACGGACATGGCGTGAATTTCACGCTCTTTTCCGCCCATGCCGAGCGCGTTGAGCTGTGTGTGTTTGACGCGTCGGGCAATGAGCAGCGCTACGACCTGCCAGCGCGCACCGGAGATGTCTGGCACGGCTATCTGGCCGACGCCCGTCCCGGTCTGCGTTATGGCTACCGCGTGCATGGGCCGTGGCAGCCAGCGCAGGGTCACTGGTTTAATCCGGCTAAACTGCTGATTGATCCCTGCGCGCGTCGCGTAGAGGGCGACCTGAAAGATGACCCGCTGATGCATGCGGGTTATGACCAGCCGGATCATCGCGATAACGTCGCCATTGCGCCGAAGTGCGTGGTGACCGTCGATCGCTATGACTGGGAAGACGATGCCCCGCCGCGCACGCCGTGGGGCAATACCGTCATCTATGAGGCACATGTCAAAGGTTTAACCTACCTGCATCCGCAAATCCCGGCAGAGATTCGCGGCACGTACCACGCGCTTGGTCATCCGGTGATGATCGATTATCTGAAGCATTTGGGGATTACCGCGCTGGAATTGTTACCCGTGGCGCATTTCGCCAGTGAACCGCGTTTACAACGGCTGGGGTTGTCGAACTATTGGGGCTACAACCCCGTCGCGCTGTTTGCGCTGCATCCAGCCTATGCCTGCTCGCCAGAGACGGCACTGGATGAATTTCGCGATGCTGTTAAGGCGCTGCACAAAGCCGGCATTGAGGTCATTCTCGACATTGTACTCAACCACAGCGCTGAGCTGGATCGGGACGGGCCGCTCATCTCCCTGCGCGGAATCGACAACCGTAGCTATTATTGGATCAGAGAGGATGGTGATTATCACAACTGGACCGGTTGCGGTAACACGCTCAATCTCAGCCATCCTTGCGTGGTGGAGTATGCCCTTGAATGCCTGCGTTACTGGGTTGAAACCTGCCATGTCGATGGTTTTCGTTTTGATCTGGCATCGGTGATGGGGCGTACGCCGGCGTTTAGCCAGGATGCACCATTGTTTACCGCCATCAAACAGTGCCCGGTGCTGTCCGGCGTTAAGCTTATCGCTGAACCCTGGGATATCGGGGCCGGTGGGTATCAGGTGGGGAATTTCCCTGCGCCGTTCGCGGAGTGGAACGATCATTTTCGCGATGCGTCACGCCGCTTCTGGCTACAGCGCAATGTGTCGCTCGGCGAGTTTGCCGGGCGTTTTGCGGCCTCCAGCGACGTGTTTAAGCGCGATGGACGCAAACCTTCCGCTTCCGTCAATCTGGTCACCGCGCATGACGGTTTTACGCTCAGAGACTGCGTTTGTTTCAATCAGAAACACAATGAGGCAAACGGAGAGGAAAATCGGGACGGAACCGACAATAACCATAGCAATAATCATGGTAAAGAAGGATTAGGCGGCACTCTGGAGGTCGTCGAACGTCGCCGCGACAGCATTCATGCGTTGCTGACGACGCTTTTACTTTCTCAGGGAACGCCCATGTTACTGGCCGGTGATGAACACGGACACAGTCAGCATGGCAACAACAACGCCTATTGCCAGGACAATGCGTTGACCTGGCTGGACTGGTCGCAGGCGAGCGGGGGATTAATCGATTTTACCGCCGCATTAATCAAACTGCGCCAGCAAATCCCGGCGCTGGTGGGAGACTACTGGTGGGAAGAGGGTGATGGCAACGTGCGCTGGCTTAATCGCTACGCGCAACCACTGAGTGCGGATGAATGGCAAAACGGGCCAATGCAGATGCAAATCCTGCTGTCGGATCGTTTTCTTATTGCCATCAATGCTGCGCTTGATACTGCTGAAATTGTTTTACCTGAAGGGGAATGGCGCGCTGTTCCCCCGTTTGCCGGAGAGGATAATCCGGTAATTACGGCTGTCTGGCCGGGACCTGCGCACGGACTGTGTGTGTTCCAGAGATGATCAAAAAGGAGTTAGTCATGGTGAGTTTAGAGAAGAATGATCGTTTAATGTTGGCGCGCCAGTTGCCGTTGAAATCGGTTGCCCTGATTCTGGCGGGCGGACGTGGCACTCGTCTGAAAGATTTAACCAACAAACGTGCAAAACCGGCCGTTCACTTTGGTGGTAAGTTTCGCATTATTGATTTTGCGTTATCCAACTGTCTTAACTCCGGGATCCGCCGTATTGGCGTCATCACGCAATATCAATCTCACACTCTGGTACAGCATATTCAGCGTGGTTGGTCGTTCTTCAGCGAGGAGATGAATGAATTTGTCGATTTGCTGCCTGCTCAACAAAGAATGCAGGGCGAAAACTGGTATCGCGGCACGGCGGATGCGGTGACGCAGAACCTGGATATCATCCGTCGCTATAAGGCGGAATATGTGGTGATCCTGGCGGGTGACCATATCTATAAGCAAGATTACTCCCGCATGCTGATCGACCACGTCGAGAAAGGCGCGCGCTGCACCGTAGCCTGTATGCCGGTGCCGATCGAAGAGGCCAGCGCGTTCGGCGTAATGGCGGTCGATGAAAACGATAAGATTATTGAGTTCGTGGAAAAACCGGCGAACCCACCCGCCATGCCAGGCGATGCCACGAAATCGCTCGCCAGCATGGGGATCTACATTTTTGATGCTGATTACCTTTATGAGTTGCTGGAAAAGGATGACAGCGACGAAGGTTCAAGCCATGACTTCGGCAAAGATATTATTCCGACAGTCACCAAAGCTGGCATGGCTTATGCACATCCTTTCCCGTTGTCCTGCGTTCAGTCGGATCCTGAGTCCGAGCCGTACTGGCGTGACGTCGGAACGCTGGAAGCCTACTGGAAAGCAAACCTCGATCTGGCATCCGTGACCCCGGAACTGGATATGTACGATCAGAACTGGCCGATTCGCACCCACATGGAATCGCTACCGCCGGCGAAATTTGTGCAGGACCGCTCGGGAAGCCACGGCATGACGCTGAACTCACTGGTTTCGGGCGGCTGTATTATTTCCGGTTCCGTCGTAGTGCAGTCCGTTCTGTTCCCGCGCGTGCGGGTGAATTCATTCTGTAATATTGATTCGGCAGTGTTGCTACCCGAAGTCTGGGTAGGACGCTCATGCCGCCTGCGTCGCTGCATTATCGATCGTGCCTGCGTTATCCCTGAAGGCATGGTGATTGGCGAAAATGCGGAAGAAGATGCCCGTCGCTTCTACCGCTCCGAGGAAGGCATTGTGCTGGTGACGCGCGAAATGCTGCGCAAACTGCAGGTCAAACAGGAGTGAGAATGCAGGTTTTACATGTATGTTCGGAGATGTTTCCCCTGTTGAAAACAGGTGGTCTGGCCGATGTGATTGGCGCGTTGCCGGCGGCGCAAATCGCGGATGGTGTTGATGCCCGCGTTTTGCTGCCCGCGTTTCCCGACATTCGTCGGGGCATCACGGATGCGCAAGTAGTCAGCCGTCGCGACACATTCGCGGGCAGGATTAGTCTGCTGTTTGGTCATTACAACGGTGTGGGGATTTACCTGATTGATGCCCCGCATCTTTACGATCGTCCGGGGAGTCCGTATCACGATACGAACCTGTTTGCCTACACCGATAACGTACTGCGTTTTGCGCTGCTGGGATGGGTAGGATGTGAAATGGCCTGTGGGCTTGATCCATTCTGGCGCCCGGACGTGGTGCATGCGCACGACTGGCATGCTGGCCTGGCGCCTGCGTATCTGGCCGCGCGCGGACGTCCGGCGAAATCGGTGTTTACCGTGCACAACCTGGCGTATCAGGGCATGTTTTATGCACAGCATATGAATGACATCCAACTGCCATGGTCGTTCTTTAACATGCATGGGCTGGAGTTTAACGGTCAGATTTCATTCCTGAAGGCCGGTCTGTACTACGCCGACCACATCACGGCGGTCAGCCCGACCTATGCGCGGGAGATCACCGAGCCGCAGTTTGCCTACGGTATGGAAGGGTTGCTGCAACAGCGCCATCGTGAAGGGCGGCTTTCTGGCGTTCTGAACGGGGTGGATGAGAAAATCTGGAGTCCAGAGACGGATCTCTTGCTGGCGTCGCGCTATACGCGGGATTCGCTGGAAGAGAAGGCGGAAAACAAACGCCAGTTGCAGATAGCAATGGGACTCAAGGTCAATGACAAGGTTCCGCTGTTTGCCGTCGTCAGTCGCCTGACCAGCCAGAAGGGGCTGGACCTGGTGCTGGAGGCGTTGCCGGGCCTGCTGGAGCAGGGCGGACAACTCGCACTGCTGGGGGCGGGCGATCCGGTGTTGCAGGAAGGTTTCCTTGCCGCCGCTGCCGAATATCCCGGTCAGGTCGGTGTGCAGATTGGCTATCACGAAGCGTTTTCGCACCGCATCATGGGCGGCGCGGACGTCATTCTGGTACCGAGCCGCTTTGAACCGTGCGGCTTAACGCAACTCTACGGGCTGAAGTACGGTACGTTGCCGCTGGTACGGCGTACCGGTGGACTGGCAGATACGGTGTCCGACAGCTCGCTGGAAAACCTTGCCGATGGCATCGCCAGCGGGTTTGTGTTTGAGGACAGCAACGCCTGGTCCCTGCTACGGGCTATCCGGCGCGCTTTCGTGCTGTGGTCTCGACCTTCGCTCTGGCGGTTTGTGCAACGGCAAGCGATGGCGATGGATTTTAGCTGGCAAGTCGCGGCGAAGTCATACCGCGAGCTTTACTATCGCTTGAAATAGATATTCAGGAATCATCATTATGAATGCTCCATTTACCTATGCATCGCCGACGCTGAGCGTAGAAGCGCTTAAGCACTCTATCGCTTACAAGCTGATGTTCACGATTGGTAAAGACCCGGTTATTGCCAATAAGCATGAATGGCTGAACGCGACGCTGTTTGCGGTGCGCGATCGTCTTGTGGAGCGCTGGCTGCGTTCTAACCGAGCCCAACTGTCCCAGGAAACCCGCCAGGTTTATTACCTGTCGATGGAATTTCTGATTGGACGTACCCTTTCCAATGCGCTGTTATCGTTGGGGATTTATGACGATGTCCAGGGCGCGCTGGAAGCGATGGGATTAGATCTTGAAGAACTCATCGATGAAGAAAACGACCCGGGTCTCGGTAACGGCGGTCTCGGGCGGCTGGCTGCCTGTTTCCTGGATTCGCTGGCAACCTTAGGGCTGCCGGGGCGTGGCTATGGTATCCGCTACGACTACGGGATGTTCAAGCAGAACATCGTCGATGGGCGACAGAAAGAGTCTCCTGATTACTGGCTGGAATATGGTAACCCGTGGGAATTCAAACGCCATAACACGCGGTACAAAGTTCGCTTTGGCGGACGTATTCAGCAGGAAGGCAAGAAAACACGCTGGCTTGAAACCGAAGAGATCCTCGCGGTCGCCTACGACCAGATTATCCCCGGTTATGACACTGACGCCACCAACACGCTGCGTCTGTGGAATGCGCAGGCCAGTAGCGAAATTAACCTCGGTAAATTCAACCAGGGCGATTACTTCGCCGCCGTGGAAGATAAAAACCACTCCGAGAACGTGTCGCGCGTACTGTATCCGGATGACTCCACCTATTCCGGACGCGAACTGCGTCTGCGTCAGGAGTATTTCCTGGTCTCGGCAACGGTGCAGGATATCCTGAGCCGTCACTATCAGTTGCACAAAACCTACGACAACCTCGCGGATAAGATTGCCATTCACCTGAATGACACGCACCCGGTGCTGTCGATCCCGGAGCTGATGCGTCTGCTGATTGACGAACATCAGTTCACCTGGGACGACGCGTTTGAAGTGTGCTGCCAGGTTTTTTCCTACACCAACCACACGCTGATGAGCGAAGCACTGGAAACCTGGCCGGTGGATATGCTGGGCAAAATCCTGCCGCGCCATCTGCAGATCATCTTTGAAATTAACGACTACTTCCTGAAAACGTTGCAGGAGCAGTATCCGAACGATACCGGTCTGCTGGGACGCGCGTCGATCATTGACGAGTCCAACGGTCGCCGCGTACGTATGGCGTGGCTGGCGGTGGTGGTGAGTCATAAGGTGAATGGCGTTTCCGAGTTGCACTCTAACCTGATGGTGCAGTCGCTGTTCGCTGATTTTGCGACCATTTTCCCGACCCGTTTCTGCAACGTGACAAATGGTGTGACGCCGCGCCGCTGGTTGGCGTTGGCAAACCCGTCGCTTTCCGGCGTTCTGGACGAGAACATTGGCCGTACATGGCGTACCGATCTGAGCCAACTGCATGAACTCGAACAGCACTGCGATTTCCCGCTGGTCAATCATGCGGTACGTCAGGCGAAGCTGGAAAACAAAAAGCGGCTGGCAAACTACATTGCGCAGCAACTCAACGTGGTGGTGAATCCGAAATCGCTGTTTGATGTCCAGATCAAGCGCATTCATGAGTACAAGCGTCAGTTAATGAATGTGCTGCACGTGATTACGCGCTACAACCGAATCAAGGCTAATCCTGATGCGCAGTGGGTGCCGCGGGTGAATATTTTTGCCGGTAAGGCCGCATCGGCCTATTACATGGCGAAGCACATCATTCACCTGATTAATGACGTCGCGAAAGTCATCAATAACGATCCGCAGATTGGCGATAAGCTGAAAGTGGTGTTTATCCCCAACTACAGCGTGAGCCTGGCACAGCTGATCATTCCGGCGGCAGATCTGTCTGAGCAGATTTCGCTGGCGGGGACCGAAGCCTCCGGCACCAGCAACATGAAGTTCGCACTCAACGGCGCGTTGACTATTGGTACGCTGGACGGGGCGAACGTGGAGATGCTGGAACACGTTGGCGAAGAGAACATCTTTATCTTTGGTAACACGGCAGAAGAGGTCGAAGAACTGCGCAGGCAGGGCTATAAACCGCGTGAATATTACGATAAAGATGAGGAACTGCATCAGGTGCTGACCCAAATCGGCAGCGGCATGTTCAGCCCGGAAGAGCCTGGGCGTTATCGTGATCTGGTGGATTCGCTGATCAACTTCGGCGATCACTATCAGGTACTGGCGGACTACCGCAGCTATGTCGATTGTCAGGACAAGGTGGACGACCTGTACGGACGTCCGGAAGAGTGGACCGCCAAAGCGATGCTCAATATCGCCAACATGGGCTACTTCTCCTCTGACAGGACCATCCAGGAGTATGCTGACCACATCTGGCATATTGATCCGGTACGGTTGTAAGTCGTCATGTTAAGGAAGGTGCGAACAAGTTCCTGATATGAGATCATCATATTCATCCGGAGCGCATCCCAGAGGGACATCATGAGCCATCAACTCACCTTCGCCGATAGTGAATTCAGCACTAAGCGCCGTCAGACCCGAAAAGAGATTTTCCTCTCCCGCATGGAGCAGATTCTGCCATGGCAGAATATGACCGCTGTCATCGAGCCGTTTTATCCCAAGGCGGGCAATGGCCGACGGCCCTATCCGCTGGAGACCATGCTGCGTATTCACTGCATGCAGCATTGGTACAACCTGAGCGACGGTGCCATGGAAGATGCCCTGTACGAAATCGCCTCCATGCGCCTGTTTGCCCGATTATCCCTGGATAGCGCCCTGCCGGATCGCACCACCATCATGAATTTCCGCCACCTGCTCGAGCAGCATCAACTGGCCCGTCAATTGTTCAAGACCATCAATCGCTGGCTGGCCGAAGCAGGCGTCATGATGACCCA
>NZ_JAOWCD010000045.1:0-35039 GCF_030337175.1 Citrobacter sp. Ca225
AAATCGGCCCAGATCCGCGAAATTTTAATCAGCGAGTCAGCTTGGGAAGAAATGACCTGCTTATTCGCACCTTCCCTAAATCTTACCGGCGGCTATTTAAATTATCATAACACCTATTCCACGGCGCAAATTGCCACCGCAACGCCCTATACTCACGGCGTGTATGTCGGAAGTCACTTTACGCAAATTGCGCATTCCGATCTGGTGGTGCTGTTTGGTCTGAATTTGTCTGAAACGCGCATGTCTGGCGGCGGACAGGTGGAAGAGTTACGTCGTGCGCTGGAAGCCTCGAAAGCGCGGGTGATTATTATCGATCCGCGTTATACCGACTCGGTAGTTACCGAGCATGCCGAGTGGCTGCCGATTCGCCCGACGACCGATGCCGCGTTGGTGGCTGGTATCGCCCATACGTTGATTACCGAACAGTTGATCAATGAAGCCGAGGTGAATAAGTACTGCGTGGGCTATGACAGCAGCACGCTGCCTGAAGGCGCTGCGCCGAATGCCAGCTATAAAGACTACGTGATCGGTAAAGGTGATGACGGTATCGCTAAAACGCCGGAATGGGCGGCGGAGATCACGGGGCTTCCGGCGACGCGCATTCGCCAACTGGCGCGCGAAATCGCTTCGGCTCGTGCCTGTTACATTTGTCAGGGCTGGGGGCCGCAGCGTCACGCTAACGGCGAGCAAACCGTGCGCGCCATTCAGACGTTACCCGCACTGACGGGCCACTTTGGCCTGCCGGGCACCAATAACGGTAACTGGCCTTATGGCACCCCGTATGGCGTACCGCTGTTACCGATTTTGACCAACCCGATCAAGACTTCCATTCCGTGCTATCTCTGGACAGATGCGATTCAACACCCGGAAATGATGACGGCCACCACGATGGGGGTGAAGGGGGCGGATAAACTGAAAACCGGCATCAAGATGTTCTTCAACCAGGCCGGTAACACGCTGCTGAATCAGCACGGTGAAACCAACCGCACGCGCAAAATTCTCGCGGATGAAAGCTTGTGCGAAACCATTATCGTCATTGAAAACCACATGACGCCGAGTGCGAAGTATGCCGATCTCCTGCTGCCGGAAACCAGCTATCTCGAAGCGGAAGATCTGGTGGACAGCTCCTATGCCACGGGGTCTCACAACTTCATGATCGCCTTGCAGAAAACGGTCACGCCGATGTGGGAAGTACGTAGCACCTACGATATTTGTGCTGATATCGCCGGGCATCTGGGGCTGCGTGAGCAGTACACCGAAGGGCGGACACAGGCGCAGTGGGCAGAAATGCACTATCAGCAGATCCGCGAGAAACGTCCGTACCTGCCGGAATGGTCGGTGGCGAAAGAGATGGGGGTCATTGACCAGCGCATCGCAACCGACAAACAGAGCCTGGCGTTTGCTGATTTCCGTGCCGATGCCGTGGCCAATCCGCTGACCACGCCATCCGGCAAGATTGAGATCTACTCGCAGGCGCTGGCCGATCTCGCGAAAGCGTGGACGCTGCCGGAAGGCGATCGCATCCCGGCGGTACCGGAGTTCTGCGCGGTGACAGAGTCGCATCTGAACAAAGCGCTGACCGCGAAGTATCCGCTGCAGTTAAGCGGTTTTCACACCAAAGGCCATACCCACTCAACCTATACCAACGTGTTGATGCTGCATGAAGCGGTACCGGATGAAGTGTGGATCAACCCAATAGATGCCAGCGCACGCCAGTTGAACTCTGGCGATCTGGTGCATGTGTTCAACGATCGCGGCGTGGTGGCGATTCCCTGCAAGGTGACCCAGCGGATTCTGCCGGGTGTGGTGGCGATGCCACAGGGGGCGTGGACTCGTCTGGATAGCAACGGTGTGGACGTTGGCGGGTGCATCAATACCCTGACCAGTCATCTGCCGTCGCCGTTGGCGAAAGGGAACCCGCAGCATACCAACCTGGTTGAAATCAAACGCGCTTAAGGAGTGATCCGCAATGAAACAGTATGGCTTTTATGTTGACTCCTCGCGCTGCTCGGGCTGTAAAACCTGCCAGGTCAGCTGTAAGGATAATAAAGATCTGGACGTCGGCCCGAAATTCCGCCGGGTCTATGAATACGGCGGCGGAAGCTGGGTGAAAGAAGGAGAAAGCTGGCACAACGACACCTTTACCTACTACCTCTCTATCGCCTGTAACCACTGTGATGAGCCAGTCTGCGTATCAGGCTGCCCGACCGGCGCGATGCACAAGCGTGAAGAAGACGGTCTGGTGCTGGTCGATGACAGTATCTGCGTGGGCTGCCGCTATTGCGAGATGCGCTGCCCGTATGGCGCGCCGCAGTTTGATGCTAAGGCCAAAGTCATGCGCAAATGCGACGGCTGTCTCGACCGACTGGAGCAGAATCTGCGCCCCATCTGTGTGGATTCTTGCCCACAGCGAGCGCTGGATTTCGGCCCAATCGATGAACTGCGCGCGAAATACGGTAGCGAGAACGAAATTGCGCCACTACCCGCCGCGTCGTTTACCCATCCTAACCTCATCATTAAGCCGCATCCGAAGGCCAAACCTACGGGCGATAAGGAAGGGGCCATTATGAACATGGGGGAGGTGCGCCATGCATGAGTTACCGCTGGTCTTTTTTACCGTCTTTACCCAAAGCGCAGTGGGGGCATTTATTCTGCTGCTGATTGGCGGCACCCTGGGGCAGATCGAGGCGCGACGGATGGCCATCGGCCTGTTCTGTGTCATGTGTCTGTTTGGGGTTGGGGTGCTGCTGGGGGTAATCCACGTCGGACAACCGCTGCGTGCGCTGAATATGCTGCTGCGCGTGGGTCATTCGCCGATGAGCAACGAAATTGTGCTGTCGGCAGTGTTTGCCACGCTTGGCGGGCTGGGTTCTCTCGGTCTGCTGCTTAACCGTGGCGCGACTGCGCTGTGTAAAGCGCTGGTATGGCTGGCGGCGGTGGTGGGCGTGGTCTTTATTCTGGCGATCCCACAAATCTACCAGTTGCCGACGGTGGTTACCTGGCGCACCTCGTATACGACGGTGATGATGGTGCTGACGCCGCTGATTGGCGGCGGCATTCTGGCCGGGCTGTTCGGGCTGCGTCTGGGATTGTTGGTGAGCGTACTGGCGATACTCGTAAGTTTCTGCCTGCGACCGGGGTATGTGTCGACGCTGATGAGTGCGGACGACGCGTTAACGGCGGCGCAAACCAGTTGGTTTACCGCACAAGCGGCGCTGCTGGCGCTGGGCATTGTTGGGGTGGTGACCTGGGCGCGGTTGAAGTCCAGTGTCACGGTTCTGGCGATGACCGCCGTGGTCGTCATCGTGGCTGAGCTAGTGGGCAGGATTGCGTTCTACAATCTGTGGACGTTACCGATGTAACCTGTGAGCGGCTTCGGCCGCTCTGTTTTCAGGAGGAGCCAGAGATGACCCCCGATGCTGTATTACCGAGGATCCTCGGTGCACTGTTTTATTACTCTCCCGGACGACCGGAGGTGAAAGCGCTGTTCGACAGTCTGCCCATGCTGCCCGATCTGTATCCGTGGCGCGATCCGGTGCAGATTGCCAGGCTGTGTGCTGACTGGCCGCTGCCGGATGATGAAGAACTGGCGTGGCAATTTTCCGTGCTGTTCGAAGGGCAAGGGGATATGCCCGCGCCGCCATGGGGTTCCGTCTGGCTGGAGCGCGATAATTTGCTGATGGGCGATACCACCGCGGAATACCGCGCGTTTTTACAGTCGCAGGGAATGGCATTTGACTCGCGCCAGAGCGAACCCGAAGATCAGTTTGGCCTGATGCTGTTAGCCAGTAGTGCGCTGCTGGAGGTCGGTAAAGACGCGGCGGTAAATCAATTATTCGCAGTGCATCTGCTGCCGTGGGGATATCGCTATCTGGAACGCGTGCAGGACAGCGCGGTGAGCCCGTTCTATGCGCGTCTTGCCGCCGTAACGGCGTGTTATCTGCAGGAAATGGAGCTGCAACGCGCGTTACAACCTGCGGTGAAACGGCTGTACTTCGGATGAACAAGTCAGAGAAATATTATCAGGCGCTGATGACGCATCGGCACGTCAGTCGGCGTGGACTGTTTCGCGCGTTTGTCAGTGCGGCAAAGCACACTGCGCCGGAGGGGGTATCAGTGCCTCAACTTGCGCATTCGTTGCCGCCGGGAGCCGTGCCTGATGCGCAGTTCATCGCGCAATGTACCCGCTGCAACCAGTGTATCGATGCATGCCCGATGGGGATTCTGACCCGTCACGAAGACGGCTACCCGCAACTGGCTATTGAATATGCCAGTTGCGATGGCTGTGGGGCGTGCATTGTCGCATGCCCGAGTGACGCGCTGTGCGTACAGGCGCGTTTTGATACAGGCCTGCGGCCAACGTTCAGCGCTGCCTGCGTTAATCCAGTGCGCTCGTGTAACCAGTGTGTTGAGGCATGCCCCGAACTGGCCTGTACCCTCGGCGCGACGGGGATCCCTGTGCTGGACAGCGAGCGTTGTACCGGCTGCGGTGAATGCCGGGTACAGTGTCATGTTGATGCCGTCAGTCTGAAATAATCCTTCCGCCCGAATTTGCGAGACGGCTTCCCGTTTTGATCTTTTCCTCCTTTATAGGCTTTGAATCCTTTGTCATTGCGAGTTTCTGAGTGTAACGTTCAGCTCCGTGAGTTCTTTGCTAACAATGCAACTACATTGCAATGCGTTTGCATTGTTTTTCTGGCGAGCCTACAATGCGTTTAAAATTTGTACACAGTAACGCAAAGGGATAAATATGTTCGCCTATGTTCGATCTGAAGACATTGCCATTGAAGCGGATTCTAAATTGACGGAACGACATCAAACGACTATCCCTGCGTCGATCAGGGACGCTTTACATCTTCGCAGTGGTGATCGTATTCATTACACATTGCTTTCCACGGGTGAAGTACTGCTTTCAAAATACAGTGAAGCAACGGAGGACGGTGTGATGCGATCATTCCTGGACTTCTTATCACAGGATGTGGCGAATAACCCACAAACGCTGAAGATGCTGGATTTATCCCGTGGCTATGAACTGGTTGATGGTACCGACGTCAATCTTGATGATGAAATCAGCGACGAAGACTGAAAAAATGGATTTTCCCACATGGCTGAACGGGTGGACGATCTACGCTCATCCCTGTTTTATCGATCAATACAACGCGCTGGTCGCACGTGTTGAAGACCTTAAGCACAGGTTTCCAGATCCCATTGTTTTCCAGAAGAAGAAAGAGACCAAGGTGCTGGCGCATTTATTGAAATCCATTGCCAACATTACCCACGAACCCCGAGCTTCTGTTTACCGGCCTGGTGACAGTATAGGGAAAGCTTATACAGACTGGTCGAGAGCGAAGTTTGGTGGAGGACGGTATCGCTTATTTTTCCGTTATAGCCTCGAGAGTAAGATCATTGTCATCGCATGGGTGAATGATGAAGGGCCATTGCGCACCTACGGCAGCAAGACCGAGGCCTATAAGATTTTCGGGAAAATGCTTGATGAGGGGAATCCACCCGACGACTGGCTAAGTTTGCTTCAGGCTTGTCAAAACGACGGGAAGGAACATCTTTGAGCTCTACTGTTGATATTTTCACCTTAACTATTCCAATAATTTACTGAATCATTATTTTATTTCCGGTATTATCGGGAATTATCCTAATCTCTTCTCCGCTTTTGAATTCTATATCCGCTAAAACCCGTCATGTATTTCGGATTTATCACACCACTTCGCGAGATATAAATCCACCTTTCCTTTCCCTGCGAGTTAACAATGCGTATCTATCCCACAGCAAATGTAGTGCTTTGTGTGGAAATTTTGATTTGGTAGCATTTTCATCAGTTCAAAGGAGTGGTGGTAATTAATATTATTGCATTTTTAATTATTGCCAGGACATTTCCAGAACAAAACCAAGAGTTGATTACAGCAGGACGAAATAACGAATGCGACGTGATGACTCTTTATTTCTCAGGATATTGGTACAAACAGGAAATTGTTATGAAAATGAATAAAGTTGCTATGGCTGTTGCGTTCAGCGCCGCTCTGGGTTCTATGTCTGTTTTAGCTGACACAACGAACGGTGTGATTGAATTCCAGGGTGAACTGGTAAATACCGCCTGTGGTCTGGCACCAGGTTCAAGCCCGGTGACCGTTGATTTTGGTCAGATTCCTGTTTCTGCACTGGCTAACGGTGCTCGCGCCGGAAACGTACACCAGAACATCGAACTGCAGCACTGCGACATCACGGTAGCGCAAACTGCAGAAGTGACTTACACCCCGACCAGCACCAACCCAACTGACGCCACTCTGGCGGCCTTTACTTCCGGCACCGCGTCTGGTGCGGGTATCGGCCTGCGTGACAGCGCCAGCCAGGATGTGGTGTGGGGCACTGCAACAACACCTGTCCAGCTGGTTAATGGCACCAACACCATTCCGTTTGTGGCCTATGTGAAAGCAGAAAGCGCAAGCGCAACCGTGGCTGCTGGTTCCTTCCAGTCCACCGTGAACTTCGAGATTGCGTACCAGTAATTGACCTGAAGTGATGAGTGCGGGGCGTGTTCCCGCACTTTCTCCACCGTAGACCAGGGAGGGACAAAGTGAAAATAAACAATACGCTCCTCATTGCCGTCTATTTTTGCGCTCTGGTCGGGTCGGCTTCGGTTTCAGCATCCACCGTCACGCCGGGTAAATTAGCCATGAGCGGTGAACTGATTGAGGCGGCATGCAGCCTTGACCCGAACAGTCGGGATATAGAGGTTGAGTTTGGGAATGTTTCTGCCAGCCTGATTAATCGTAATGATGAAGGCAATATTACGCGGCCAGTGTTGATACGCCTGACGGGATGTTCCGTGGTGAAACGAGGCAACGATGGTTCACTTTATCCTTATGCTTCGGTCACTTTTATGGGCAATGCGGCGGCATCCGATCCCACCACATTATTAGTCAGTGGTGACGCCGATGGCTTTGGTATTCGTCTACGTGACAGTCAGGGTGAAATATTAACGCTGGGTCAACCCTCTCCGGAATATGAACTGAGCGAGACCGATAACGTTTTAAAATTTTCCGCATCGCTGGTACCGGTTCAAAAATATATAAAAGCGGGCGAGTTTACTGCCGTTGCGCAGTTTTTTATGGATTACCACTAACAGCATAACAATAACCTGGCAGGAAGCAGGACGTTTTTAACGGATTTATTCGGGATGAAAATCATGTCGGTAAAAATAAAAAACCCTATAACGATGATTGCTCTTCTGGTAATGAATAGCTGCTATGCAGCGACAACCAGTGCTGAGGAGAGCGTTGAGTTTAATACCGATGTCCTGGATGCAGCGGAGCGCACGCAGATTGATCTGTCGCGTTTTGCAACCGACAACTATGTCACGCCTGGTGATTATTTGTTGGATATCCGTATTAACGGTCAGCCGGTCGGTCAGGAGAAAATTCGTTATATCGAGGCTCCTGAAGGCAAGCGCACGTTGCCGTGCATCAGCGGCGACCTGCTGGACAAACTGGCGCTGAAAGGTGAGGCCCGCACGCAAGTCACCCAGCTCTATGAGAACTGCTATTCCCTGCAAAGTCTGCCAGGGGCGAAATTAAGCAACTATGCTGGCGTGCTTGAAATTACCGTGCCGCAGGCGTGGATGAAGTATAACGATCCGAACTGGACGCCGCCTGAGCGCTGGGATGAAGGGATCGCGGGTCTTCTGTTTGACTACAGCCTCAACGGGCAACTCACCCGCCAGTTCAACGGCCAGGAAAACTACAGCGCGGTTTCAGGCTATGGCCAGGCGGGCGCGAACATCGGCGGCTGGCGTGTGCGCGGTGAATATCAGACCAGCTATTACAGCCAGAACCATCAATTCGATTTCGACTGGAATCAGATCTACGCCTACCGTCCTTTGCCGATGATGGCGGCGAAACTGACGCTGGGTGAGATCTACCTGAATTCGCAGGTTTTCGATACCGTGCGTTTTACCGGGGTCAACCTTGCCAGCGATGAGCGGATGCTGCCACCGGCGTTACAGGGCTATGCCCCTGAAATTCATGGTATCGCCCGTACCAACGCCAAAGTGACCGTCAGCCAGAGTGGGCGCGTCATCTATGAAACGACCGTACCCGCCGGGCCGTTCAACATTCAGGATTTGCGCAGTTCAGTGCGTGGCACGCTCGATGTACGTGTCGAAGAACAGGACGGCTCGGTCTCCACTTTCCAGGTGAACACCGCCAATATTCCGTATCTCACGCGTCCGGGCTACGTTCGTTACAACATCTCAGGCGGTACGCCGTCCCGTTACAACCATAAAATGCAGGGCCCAACGTTCCTTTCCGGCGATTTCTCCTGGGGGGTCAGTAACGCGTGGTCGCTGTATGGCGGCTTACAGTCTTCAGGTGAAGAGTACACCGCGGCGTCGTTGGGTATCGGGCGCGATCTCTATGCGTTTGGCGCTATTTCCATTGACGCCACCGAGTCGTGGAGCCGTGAGCCAGACGGCAACCGGCTGAAAGGAACCTCTTACAAGCTGAGCTACGCAAAAACCTTCGACGAATACAACAGCTCCATTACCTTTGCGGGCTACCGCTTCTCGCAGGAAGACTTCCGCACAATGGCGCAGTATCTCGATGAACGCTATCAGGGATACGACCACATCGGGCGCGAAAAAGAGCTCTATACCATCACCGGGAATAAAACCTTCTGGGCTGGCGAAGCAGGGAAGGCGACGACCGTCTTCCTGACCTGGACGCACCAGAACTACTGGGATAAGCGTAGCCAGGATCGTTACGGCATGTCGGTGGGGCGCGCCTTCCGCATTGGCGACATCAACGGTATCACCGCCAACCTTTCCGCTTACCGTACCGATTACAAAGGGCGCAAAGACGATTCGATCTCCTTCTCGCTGTCGGTGCCGATTGGCGACAACAAATGGGCGGGTCTGGATATCCAGACCAACAACGGCAAAACCAGTCCGATGGCGTCCTACACCGACAACAGTGATTACAACAACTTGTGGCGTATTCGTGCCGGTGCCAGCCAGAGCGGTAACGCCAGCGTTGACGGTTATTACCAGCATCGTTCGCAACTGGCGGAAATCAATACCAATGCCAGCTATCAGCAGAGCCAGTATATGGCGCTGAGCACGACACTGCGCGGTGGCTTCACGGCAACCCGCCACGGTGCCGCGATGCATAACAGCGGCGCAACGATCAACACGGCGCGCGTTATGGTGGATACCAATGGCATTGGCGGCGTGCCGCTTAACGGCAAGAAGTCGCGGACTAACGGCTATGGCATTGCCGTGGTGCCGGATGTGGTGAGCTACAACAGTTTTGACACCCGCGTGGACGTGGATGCGATGGACAGCGACATCGAACCGTCAAAAGCCATCAGCACGACAACCCTGACGGAAGGCGCGATTGGCTATCAGGCCTTCGGTATGGCGAAGGGGATGAAGATGATGGGGACGCTACGCCTCACGGATGGCAGCGTCCCGCCATTCGGCGCGGAAATTTACAACACCGATGGCGTAAGCGTCGCGATGGTGCTGGAAGACGGGCAAGCCTGGCTTGCGGGGGTCAATGCGAACGAAACGCTGAACGTGATGTGGGGCGGTAAACAGCAATGTCAGGTGACGATCCCGCCAGGCGCAAACAACGGATCGGCGAACACGCTTCTGCCGTGTCGTTAATCCCGACAGAACGAGTTATCTCACTGTAATAAAAGGCCAAAAATGAGCAAGAAAAGACATAGCGGATATCTGATGGCGGCGTGGGCGCTGAGCATGATTGGCGGCTACGCGCAGGCGGGGGTCTCTCTGGATCGGACCCGCGTCATTATTACGGAGAAAGAGGCCTCATCGAGCGCCAATCTGTCCAATACCAGCCCGGATATTCCCTTCCTCGCCCAGTCGTGGGTCGAGGATGAAAAGGGCAACAAGATTACCTCGCCGCTGATTGTGTTACCGCCGCTACAGCGAATCAACGGAGGGCAGAAAGGGATCGCGCGCGTCACCAAAACCGCCGGGATCGAAAAGCTGCCGCAGGACAGAGAAAGCCTGTTCTACCTCAACGTCCGGGAGATCCCGCCGAAGCCGGATAAACCGAATACGCTGCAACTGGCCATGCAGTCGCGCATCAAGCTGTTTTACCGCCCGGCGGCGGTGATCCCGAAGACCCGGAGTGAAATCTGGCAGGACCAGGTGGTGTTCCAGAAAAACGGCAACCAGATGACGGTACAGAATCCAACGCCTTACTACGTCACGATCCTTGGGTTGTCCAAAGGGGCCGGACAGAAGATCACCCAATTCCCGGGGATCATGATCGCGCCCAAATCGAGCCAGCAGTTTGCGGTAACGGACGGAAATGTCAGCCAGTTTTCCATGATGTACGTGAACGACTATGGCGGACACCCGGAGCTGAAGTTTCGTTGCGATGGCAACACCTGCAAAGCGCTTCCACCGGCGCAGCAGGGCTAACCAGGAGGAACCTGACAATGCAAAATCCTTTATTCACGGTGGCCCTCCTTGCGATGGGCGTGGCGTTTCAGTGCGGGGCGGATGTGCCCGCGCAGCCACAGCATAGCGCTCAGGAACATGTCAGCGAAGATAGCGGCATTGTCCGGTTTCACGGCACCGTGTTTGCCTCTCCCTGTGTGCTGATGACACAAGGGCGTATTCAGGATGTCGAGATGGGCGAGATCAGCGCGCAGAATTTTCGCCAGGCGGGCGATCGCAGTGAGCCGGTACGCTTCAAATTGTATCTGAAGGACTGCCTGAAAGGGGCGTCGCAGTCGCGAGGGAGTCTGGCGTCCAGAACCACCGGGAATGACTGGCGTGCCTACAGCACCGGGGAGCAGGCGGTGCAACTGACGTTCGTTGGTGAATCCGATCTTAATAACGGCCAGCTATTACGCACCAGCGGTACGACCCAGGGAGCCGGCGTGCGCCTGCTCGATAAAAACGGGAATGCGCTGGATGTCGGGCAGACCCATGCGCCCTGGCTGGTGAACTCTGGTGATAGTGAACTGAATTTTATGGCGGCGCTGGAATCCACGGGGTTGCATGTGAGCGCGGGTGACTTTAGCAGCCTGGTCCGCCTGAAGATGGAGTACTTGTAATGAAACTGTCAGGCCTGTTCCGCCGCAAATGGCCGGTCTTACTGGCACTCAGCACGCTCGGCTTACCGGGCGCGGCGTGGTCCGCACTGGACGGTGAAATTGAACCGGTGAATGGGACCTATGACTATCTGATTAATATCAGCAATCATGATATTACCTCCAACCAGGCAGGGGCGACCATTACTGACGAGTTTAATCTGGCAGGGATGTTCCAGGGGCGTGCGTACTGTACACAGTCAATGGTGGATCAGCCGGTGTATTACATGTCTCAGGCGACGTTGACGCAGTCCGGAATGACGCCGGGTTACCTCAAACTGAATGACTATATGGACGTTAAAATTGAGATCTACATCGGCGGGAATCTGCAAGATTATAAAACAGTACCGTTTGATAACATCTCAAACGACGCCAATCAGAACTACTGTAACCCGCCCAGCACGATCCTTGACAACCAGTTTACCTCCGGTGCAAAGGGGAAAGTGACCTTTATGATCACCAAACCGATTATCAACGGGGTGAACCTGCAAGGATCTGAGATCGCAAAACTCTTTGGTCGCCTGGGGCCGGGCGCAATGGGGCAAACGCCGCTTTCCCGCATCACCATCGCTTCCGGTGTCATCACCGTGCCGGATAAATGTATCGTCAATCAGGGGACGCCGATCGTCGTTGACTTCGGCAACATACCGGGGATCGGTAGCCGACTGAATGGCATCAATTACAGCAAAAACGTACCGATTCATGTGAAGTGCGAGGGCGGCAGTTTTGCCCAGGGGGCACTGAATATCAAATTGGGGATCCAGCAGGCTAATCCTGCGTTTGACGATGGTAAATACCTGAGTACGCAGGGGACAACGGATCGTTCCGAGCTGGGCATTGCGCTGCGCGATCGTCAGGGCAACCCGGTGGCGCCCAATACCTTCTATAACGTGCCGGGGTTTGCCAATAACGAAGGCGACTGGAACCTGACTGCCGCGCCGGTGGCGAAATATACCACCTCCGTCATTCCGGAAGGTGAGTTCCATGCATCTGCAACGGTTGTGGCTGAATTCCAGTAAGGAGGGAATATGCATCGCATAACAATGGTCTTTGTCGGTTTATTGACAACGCTCGCTCCGGCCCCGGTGTGGGCGCTGGGGGAGTTGCTGGGTGGCGATCTCAGTTTCACCGGCGTGGTGATGGCCTACCCGTGCAGCATTGCGCCTGATTCAGAGCGGGTGCCAGTCGATTTCGGGAAAGTATCGACCAAATCACTGTATATCAACGGAAAAACAGTGCCGGTTCCGTTCACGATCAAATTAGAGGATTGCACGCCGAGCGTCTTTGATTCTGTGACGGTGACGTTCAGCGGTACTGCCAATGGCAATCTGGCGGACCGACTGGCGATCAGCGCCACATCACCGGGCAACGCGGGTGGCGTGGGGATCGGTCTTCTGGAGGAAGACGATACGCCTGTGCGCCTGAATGTGGCGACCCGTCCGGCCGCGATCAGCGACACCACTTTACGGCTTAACTTCCAGGCATTTGTGGAGGCTGAACCGGATGCCTTAGCAAACGGCACCCTGACCACCGGACCTTTTACCGCCACAGCGAATTACACATTGAACTATCAGTAGCGTCATCAAAAGGATATTGAGGCATGGTGTATCAGTGTTTTCTTTACAACAAAGATCTCTTTTTTTCGCAAGGAATCAAAACAGTGATTGCCAGTTTGCTTGCGGAGAAAACGGATGTTTTATATTCCTTAACGGATGATTACACGCAATTGATTAAGCAGTTACAGACTCGCGTGAATGATGACTGCTGCCTGTGGATCCTCTGCGATTTGGACAGCCTGCCGCGTGAGCGGATTCGCGCGCTGCAGCTCATGAATAATTTCTATCAGCGTGAAAACAAGAATCTGATCATTTTATTAAGCGAGCACAACATGCCGCTGTTTTTCACGTTGTATGCGCTGTTGCCAAACGCGCACTGGTTATTGAAAAGCGAGAATCTCGCCAATATCACCCCTTTTTTTCAGGAATTATTGGACCAACGACGCCAGGGATGCTGCTTTAGCTATTCATTAGTGAATTACACCCGCAGAAGACTGCACCACCGGGAAATGAATTATACGATTTCCGGCAATGAATGGTGGCTGATGGAAGAGATATTCAAAGGGAAATCGCTGTCGCAAATTTCCGGTGAAGTGAATATTGATGTCCGGCGCCTGAGCTATATCAAGCGGCACTTAATGAAACGACTGAATATTAGAAACAACATTGCGTTATTCACGGTGTTCAAGGGAATTATGCCGTGTGACCCGTGAACTGTCTTTTCGGCAGTGGTATTTGCCGAGCGATCGGTGCAAGTGATTGCACCCCATTAAACCCTAAGTAAGGAAAACAGAGATGAAAAAATTAACTGCGATCGAAGTGGCTAACGTGGTGGGCGGAACCTGTAAAACCTGCGAAACCACGTATCAGAACGTCACTATTGGTGGTGTGACCTCCTGTAAGGAACTGACAACCTGCACGGATAAGCACGGTACGACCACGTCAATGAAAGATGCGAACGCCAGCAAGTGTGGTGGGGTTCCGAACCGCTAATCATTGGCTATGACCTGGAGGTACCCGCACCTCCAGGTTTATTTTTTCCGCTGCGAGAATACTATGGCAACCCAATTTAAACGCATCACTATTATCAGCTATTCGCTGTGTTTGATCGTCATCTCTTCGTTGATGACGGTGCTTTGTTATCACATTTTTGTCTTTAATACCTTTGCCACGGATAACTCACAAACACAGGCTTTTCGTGAAGTCAGCGCAGAACAAATTGCACAGAGTCCGATTAAAGACGCGCGCAGTATTATCGAGGTGATGTCTTACGGTTGCCATTATTGTGCGGCTAACGAAGAAAATCTGGCGGAATTTTCCCGGACCCTGCCGCCGGGCAGTGTATTTACCGCGATTCATATTACCAGTGAGGACAGCGGTCTTGCTGCTTACGCGCCGATTTTCGCCACGCTGGAAGAGATGGGGATTGAAAAGAACGTTCGCGACAGCGCCTATAACGCCGTTATTACCCGTAATGTCGACCTCACCGATGAGAAGGCATTGAATGCCTGGCTGGTAAAAAACAATATTGATGTGGATAAATTTAATACTCTGCGTCAGAGCGATGCGGTTAAAAACCGTCTCAGCACGATGGCGGCCATTACCGCGCATTATGATATTAACGCGACGCCGATGTTTATTATCAATAAACGCTACGTGGTCGCCCAGGACAGTGAATTTCCTCAATTTGCGCAGCGCATGCTGCAATTGCTGAAAGAGGATAAATAACCGCGGTGGTCAGATTTTTTATTATCTGGAGCGTATTTAGTTTTAAAAACAGTGCGGGTTGGCTGTATGACGCGAAGCGTAATTTTTCTCAGGGAACACTGATTCTGCTGCGAAAAATGGTGCGTTATCTACCGCTGCCCGCATTACTGACCGTGGCGAAAGGACTCTGCGCGCTGCGGTTGCTGGGGCGCTCTTATCGCTTACGCAATGCGGTGGCAAACGAAAACACCCGCTGCCTGATCGGGCAAACCGGCCGGGTGAACGCGGCCTGGATCGCGGTGCGTCGCCGCCTGCTGGAAGAGGCCGCAACATGGGGACAAAACCCGGCGCTACTCCAGCAGATCCGTGCCTGTGCGGCAGAACTTGATGCCGTAGTCGCACCGCTGCATCAGCAGAACATTCCTTACATTCTGGCGCCGTTACATACGGTGTCGGACGTGCTGGCGGCGATGGTCGGTGCCTGCGTCACGCCGGGTAAAGCCTGCGTGGTGGTCTCTTCCAGCGCCGAACTCTACAACGCGCAGACCCGTGCCCTGGGCGGTATCGACCTCTCCTATTGCTCCATCCATCAGCAGAACAAAACGCTGGCCGGCAGCCTGATGGAGCTCATCACCGATGTCGCTACCGGACGGCAGAACATGATTATTTTTCCCGATATCTCGCCGGACTACACCCTACAGGCCGAAGGGGCGCTGGCGGCGAAACTGCCGTGTCGTTTATTCGGCCGCAGCGCGAAGTTACACAATGGCGTGGTGCGCCTTTCCGGAGTGATTGCGGCGCAGGTGGTGTTTTATCACCTCAGCTACCACAACGGTCTGCACATTCATATTCGTCCGCCGGTGAGCAGTCAGAATGTCGCCCGCGAACTGCCTGACATTATTGAATCCACGCTGCGCGAATATCCGCAGGAGTGGCTCCTTTGGCACAGCCATTCTCTCTTCTTTATTAATCACTGATGATAAAAATGACGACCACGATCCCGAATCTGATCTTTCAGGAAGAGACCAACGAGTGCGGCCTGGCGTGCGTGGCAATGCTGGCACAGACGCAGGGGCAGCCTGTTTCGCTGGCCACATTGCGCGAGTGGTTTCCGGCCTCTGACCACGGAACCTCACTGGATACGCTGATGAGCATTCTGGCGCGGCTGGGTATTGCGACGACGCCGGTCCTGTTTGAGCACGATGAGCTGAGCGACCTGCCGCTGCCGGCCATTTTGCATTATGGTGCAAGTCACTATGTCCTGCTGGCCTGGCGCAAAGGCAACCACGTGTGCGTGATGAACCCGGCGATTGGTGAGCAGTGGTTACCGTTTGCCGCGCTTAAGCAGGAGATCAGCGGCTATGCCCTGATTGTCGAACCTGAGCAGGCCGTTGCCGCAGACCCTGATTTGCCGTTGTCGACAACCGCGCAGAGCGCGCCGCGCGCGATGAGCATGCAGGAAACTGCGGCGGTACCGGGGATCTATCGGCTGATGCTGCTGACCTTCCTCGTCTCGCTGACGCTATTTCTGATGCCGACGATGGTGAGCAACGCCATCAACCAGGCCTTCTCCAGCGTGGAGAGCAGCGACTTTCCCTACGGCTGGTTTATCCTGGCGTTTGTCGCCTCCTCACTGATGGCGCTGGGCGTGCGGGTGATTAGCGAACGCTTTATCAAACGCTTTGTGCTGATTCACAGCGGTGTGGGGTTTTCCCGCCTGCTCCACAACCCACTGCGTTTTTTCGAAAAACGGGCGCCGGGGGAGATCTTCAGCCGCTTCACGGCCTGGCAGATTGGCCTGTTGCAAAAGATTGAGCTGGATAACGGCCTGCGCTCCGACTGGGTGATCTGTACGATCGCGCTGGCGATCATGTTCTGGATTGCGCCCGTGCTGGCGGCGATCTCCGCCGTCGGCGTTACGGTAATGGGGGTCATCAGCGTCTGGGCGGTGATCCGTGACCGCTGGTTCACCCAGCAATTGCAGCTGAAAAGCGCCACCCTGAATGATTTTTTCATGGAGACCATTCAGGGCATTTTGACCGTCAAAACTGCCGGACTGGAAGGGCAGCGCCAGGGACAATTCGCCGGTTTCAGTCGCGATCTGTTTTCGTGTCTGCAACGCCAGAAGGTCTATCAGCAGGTGAAAGAGGGGCTGTATCAACTCACCGGAAGCCTGGAGATGGTGGTGTTTATGCTGGTGGTTCTGCCGATGGTGCACAGCAAACTGATCTCGCTGGGCGATTTTTTTGCCTATAGCTTCCTGCGGCAAATATTCACCTCCTACGTCACGCGGATCTTCTACGCCATCATTCAGAAATCGCAATTGAACGTGATCGACACCCGCGCCCATGCGCTGTTTGCGCCACGAGACGAGGCGAAGCCCGCTTCGTTTGCGATGCAACTTCCCACCGATACCGCGCCGGATCTGACGTTTGCGTCGTTGTGCTATGGCTACGATCCCGCCAGGCCGGTGCTGTCGTCGGTTTCGCTGTCGCTACGCGCGGGCGATCAGATTGCAATTGTCGGTGAATCTGGTGCGGGTAAGAGCACTTTACTCCGTCTGATTGCCGGCCTGTTTTCTCCGCAGGCGGGGGGCTGTTATGCCGCAGATGCGGCACTCCCTTCGCAACAACTGGCGCAGTTTGTCTGCCTGCAAAGTCAGGAGGATATTCTGTTTAACGCCTCGGTTCGCGAAAACATTACGTTGTTCGACGCGCACTACCGCGAACGCGACCGTGGGCGGATTGAGGCATTGCTGGAATCCCTCGCGCTGGGTGAGGTGGTACGCGGATTACCGGGCGGTATCGACGCCCTGATCCGCGAAAGCCATGCGGCGCTGTCGCTCGGCCAGCGTCAGCGGTTATTGCTGGCGCGTGCGCTGTACAGCTCACGTCCGGTGTTGTTGCTTGACGAACCGACCGCCAATCTTGACGACGACACCGCGGCCATTGTCATGGAGACGATTCACGCTCATTGCCAGAAAGCCGGTAAGTCACTGATTGTGGTCACCCACAGCGACGCGATTCTGTCGCGGTTCCAGCGGGTTTATCAACTGAACGACGGCACGCTCAGCCCACTGGAGGTCAACGTATGACGCCGAAATCGCGTTGGCTGCTGATCGGCGGTGCAGTAGCGCTGGCCGTTGCGATCGGTGTCACCTGGGCGTCGCTGGCTTCGACCTCGCCGCAGGAGAGTTTACCGCTGGAGACCATTGGCACGGGCGATATCGAAAAGGTGGTGCTGGTGACGGGGGTTCTGAAACCGGCGGTGCAGGTTAACGTTGGTGCGCAGGTCAACGGACAATTGCGCAAGCTGTATGTGCGCCAGGGCGAGAAGGTGCAAAAAGGACAACTGCTGGCGGAAATTGACCCCACGTTGCAGGAGTCGGATCTCAACAACACGCGCGCGCAACTGGCCAGCGCTAAAGCGCAAAAGCTGTCGGCGCAGGCGACGCTGTTACGTTATCGCCAGGAACTGAACCGCCAGCGCATGATGCTGCGTGACGGCTCTGCCGTGCGCAGTGAATACGAGCAGGCGAAGGCGCAATACGATGCGCAGGTGCAGCAAATTGACGTGAGCGATGCGCAGATTGTGCAGGCGGAGATGGCGGTGAAAACGGCGCAGGCCAATCTCAGCTATACCCGCATTGTGGCGCCCATCGATGGCGAAGTGCTGGGTATCGTCACCCGGGAAGGGCAGACCATCGTCTCCTCGCAAACGGCGCCGACCATTCTGGTGCTGGCGAACCTCGACACCATGCAGGTGCAAACGCGTATCTCCGAAGCCGACGTGCAAAAAATCCGTCCCGGTCAGCCGCTGCGCTTTTACGTCATCGCCAATCCGGATAAACGCTACGTCAGTACGATGGGCTTCGTGCAGCCTGCGCCGCAGGAAGCGCTGGAAGCGTCCGGCGAGAGCGGCATGGGCGGTAATCAACAGGCGATGGCGGTGTACTACACCGGTACCTTTGAAGTGCCTAACGCTGAGCGCGAGCTCAAAACGTCAATGACGGCGCAGGTCTTTATTCAGATTGCCGAAGCAAAAAACGTATTGCGCGTGCCGGTCGCGGCGCTCGGGCAGGCGCTGGATACCGAGCGTTACACCATCACGACCGTTGAAAACGGGAAAACGCGCACCCGCACCATCCGCATTGGGATCAACGACCGGCAATACGCCGAAGTGCTGGAGGGATTGCAGGTCGGCGATCGCGTGGTGCTGGCGCAGGACACGGTGCGAGGATAGCGGATGGAACCGATTATCGTCTTACGCCAGGTTTGCCGGACATTCCGCGCGGGAAGCGAGACGCTTGCGGTGCTGAGTGACATTTCACTGACCCTCCACAGCGGTGAGATGGTGGCGATTGTGGGCGCTTCGGGTTCGGGGAAGTCCACGCTGATGAACATCATCGGTTGCCTGGACAAACCTTCTTCCGGCGAGGTGTTGATCAACGGAACGCCGGTACATGATGCCGACAGCCTGCACCTGGCCGATCTGCGCAGTCGTTATCTGGGGTTTATATTTCAGCGCTATCACCTGATGCCGTATCTGACGGCGGAAGAGAACATCGCCATTCCCGCGCTGTACACCGCGATGTCAGCGCAAGAGCGCAATGCACGTACCCAGCGTCTTGCACGTCAGCTTGGCCTGGAAAACCGACTCCAGCACCGCCCCGCCCAGCTTTCGGGGGGGCAACAGCAGCGCGTGAGCATCTGTCGGGCGCTGATCAACGGTGCGCATATCATCCTCGCGGATGAGCCCACCGGCGCACTCGATAGCGTCAGCGGCAAGGCGCTAATGGACGTGCTGCATCAGCTGCATGCGGCGGGGCACACGGTCATCATCGTCACCCACGACCGCGACGTTGCCCGGCAGGCGCAGCGAATGATTGAGATCAGCGACGGGCGAATTATTCGCGACGTTCAGCACGCCGCCGTTCGTCGGCCGATTACGCTGCCGGAGCAGGATAACGGACGCGCCTCGCTGGGCCGCCGTCTTCATGAAGCGGTCCGCATGGCCTGGCGTTCGCTGCTCGGACACCGGATGCGCGCGTTTCTCTCCATGTTGGGGATCATCATCGGCATTGCGTCGGTGGTGTCGTCGATGGCGGTAGGCGAAGGCGCACGGCAGGCGATCATGAGCGAGATTGGCAAACTGGGAAGTACCACGCTGGAGATCCATCCCGGCACAGGGTGGGGCAGCAAGCGCCCGGATATGGAGCGCGCATTGTCGATGGACGATGTGCGCAGTTTACAGGCGTTGCCGTGGATCATGGGCGTCTCGCCGGTGGTCAGCAGCACAACGCTCGCGGTTCGCAAAGGGCTCGACTCCTCCATGATGCTCTCCGGCGTGTCACAGGACTTTTTTGCCCTGCAAGGGCTGCGCTTTGTGCAGGGAAATGGCTTTACCGCACGCGACGTCGCGGAAGGCGAACCGCTGTTGATTCTCGATGAGACCGGGCGCGATACGCTGTTTCCCGGTGGCGAAAATCCGCTTGACGAGATAGTCCAGATTGGCGGCGCGCCGTGGCGGGTGATCGGCGTGGCGACACGACCCGGCCCGAAAGTGGTGGGCGGGTTTATGACCGCCTGGGTTCCGCATACGTCATTACAGCAGCGACTCACCGGCGAAAAGCCGCTGGAATCGTTGATTCTGCGTTTTCAACCGCGGCTGGAACCGCATGAGGCGGCGCTGCGGGCGGAACGTCATCTGCTGCGGGAACATGGCCGGAAGGACTTCTTTATCCAGACCGACGATCAGCTGGCGAATGCGTTGCAAAAGACCTCTGACTCGATGTCGTTGTTGATTACCGCCATTGCGGCGATCTCCCTGCTGGTGGGCGGCGTCGGAGTGATGAACATCATGCTGGTGTCGGTGACAGAGCGGACGCATGAAATCGGCATCCGCTTGTCGGTGGGGGCGCGTCCCTCGGACATCATGAACCAGTTTCTGATTGAGGCCGTGATGATCTGCGCCCTCGGCGGCCTGTTGGGCGTGTTCGGTTCGTGGGTGGCGGGGCATCTTTTCGCCCTTGCGACCGATGCGTTCTCAATGGTGTTCACTGCGTTTCCGGTGCTGATGGCCTGTGGGTTTTCTGCCCTGATCGGCCTGACGTTTGGCTATTTTCCGGCGCGCAGGGCGGCTCGCCTCAACCCAACCGAGGCGCTGGCTCGCGAATGAAAAGACTGCTTGTGTTGCTCGCACTTTTATTGCTCGCGGGTTGTGGCTCACTGACCCGCAGCGACTACCAGCGTCCGCTGTTGTCTTTGCCCACCCAATGGGGGCCTGCTACCGACACGGTGTCGGAATACGGCTGGCAACGTTTTGGCGATCCCCGACTGTCGCGGGTGATTGAACAGGTGCTGGAAAGCAATAACGATCTCGCGGCGGCGGCCATCACCGTGCAACAGGCGCGTGTGGCGGCAGGGTTAACTGACACCAATATGACCCCCGATGTGGCGGTCAGCGGTTCTGCCAGTAACAGCAAAAACACACGCCGGGGAACATCCGCGCAGGAAAACTACAGCAGCGGCATCACCATCGGCTGGGAACTGGATCTGTGGGGAAAACTGGCGCGGGCCCGTGAGCAAAGCGAGTGGGAAGCGGTGGCGAGCGAGCAGGATTATCACGCGACGGTACTCACCACGATGGGCACCACCGCCCAGTTGTACTGGCGTATCGCACTGTATAACCAGCAGATTCGCAATCAGCGTGACGGTCTGGCGATTTCGCAACAGACCGTGCAGCAGGTGACGTCATGGTTTAACGCCGGGAAGGTCGGCCAGCTCGATGTGTTGCAGGCGCAGCAGGCCCTGCTGGAACGAGAGAATCAGTGGCGAACGCTGGTTCAGCAACGTCAGAATACGCGCAATGCGCTGGCGCTGTTGCTCAACAGACCGGCAGAACAGCATGCCGATGAATCACCCGCGCTGGATGCAAACCAGCAGGTGCCGATTGCGCAAAAAACACCGCTACGGGTGATTGCGCAGCGGCCGGACATTCAGGCCGCGGAGTCGCGTCTGCGCGCGGCCCTTGCGGGTTACGACGCCTCAAGGCTGCAGTTTTATCCCGCACTTTCGCTTGATGCCTCACTGAATGCCGGCAGTCAGATCTTCAGCCAATGGTTCCGCGATCCGATCCGCACGATTGGCGGCACGCTGGCGCTGCCGTTTATCCAGTGGAACACCCAACAACTCACCGTGAAGCAAGCGGATCTTGCGGTTAAACAGGCGGCAATCGCCTTTCGCTCGACGGCCTACGCCGCGCTCGCCGAAGTGGATGAGGCGATGGAAAACCGCCTGAGTGCTGATGAACAGCGCGCACGACTTCACCAGTCGCTGATCTTCAGTCAGCGGCGTTTAACCCTGACGGAAAGCCGCTATCGCGCGGGCGCCGTGGATTTTCAGACGTTGTTGAACGCGCAGGACGATCTGTTGACGTTAGAGAACGCCCTCGCACAAACCCAATACGACTACCTCTACGCCACGTTGCAGCTCTGGCTGGCGCAAGGGGGTGGCGAAACGCAATACAGGATGATGCAACATGAAGCCGAATAATGAATTTAAGCGGGTCGTCGTTACCGGGTATGGCGCCGTGACCCCACTTGGCGCGACGGCTGATGAGAGCTGGCAGGCGATGATGGATAACCGTCTGGGCTATCGCTACGTCGATAAAACGGCGCAGAATATCAACACCCATTTTCTCGGGCTGGTGGATAACGAGCCGAGCCTGGCAGGTGTTCCTGCAGTGATTCGTCGTCGGCTGCCACGCTTTGCCCGGCTGACCGTTGGCGCGGCACGTCAGGCTATGACGATGGCCTTTGGCGTCAGGCCGCCGCAGGAATACTACTGCACGCTCGACTGCGGCGTGATCATGGGAACCGGCTGGGGAGGACTGGACGAAAGCTACGACGCACAAAGTGAGTTTGCGGCCGCGGGCGTCGCTTCACCGTTTAACTGTTTTTACTCGATGCCCAGCGTCACCACCGCAGCATGCAGCCAGTTCTGGGGACTCAATGGTTACCAGAATACGGTGGTTGCCGCCTGCGCGACGGGGACGATCGCTATTGGCGACGCTTACGAGGTGATCCGCAGCGGCAGGGCAAAGATGATGCTGGCCGGCGCCGGAGAATCTCTCACCAGCCACTGCGCGGTGTGGAACATTGACGTGCTGGGCGCACTGAGTAAGGAGGCGTCGGATCCGCAGCGCGCCAGCTGTCCGTTCAGCGCCCATCGTAGCGGCTTTGTGTTATCGGAAGGGGCGGCGGTGCTGTGTCTGGAAGAGCGCGAAGGGGCACTGGCACGCGGCGCGACGATCCTCGGCGAGATTACCGGCTACGCCAACTTCTCCGACGCCTGGGATTTCACCTCGCCGGCGGAAGACTGTCTTGCCCGCGTGCAAACCATCACCCATGCGCTGCAACAGGCGGAGCTGGAACCGGAGCAACTCGACTACATCAACGCGCACGGTACCTCGACGCCGCTGAACGATATCAATGAAACGCAGTCGCTAAAAATGGCGCTGGGGGACGCGGTGTGGTCCATTCCGGTTTCCAGTACGAAATCGTACTCCGGGCACTTAATTTCCGCGGCGGGCACCTTCGAGAGCATTGTCTGTCTGCAAGCTATCGCCAACGGCATCATTCCCGCGACGGCCAATTTCCAGCAAGCGGATGAATGCTGCGATCTGGATTATGTGGTTGAGGGCCATCGTGCGGGCAATGTCCGTCGCACGCTAAACCTGAGCTTCGGCTTTGGTGGCGCGAATGCGGCGTTGATTCTGGAGAAGCACGTATGATGCCGCTTCATTATGGTCAACAGGATGCCCGGCGCTGGGCCGCGTTTTCGGGCGATTACAACCCGGTACACTTTGACGAGGCGTGGGTGAAAGCGCGGGGCGGAAGCGGACTCAGCGTACATGGCATGCGCGCCTTGCTGGACGTAAAGCGGTTTATCAGTCCGCCGGTCGACGACGCCCCGTTTCTGAAATGTACCGTGCGTCTGCGTCGACCGCTGTGGCGGGATACCGCCTATCGACTGACGCGCGATGCGACTAAGCGGGTTGCGGCGTCGGTGCGGGAGTTTTCTGCCGAAGAGACCTGCCTTTCTTGCCAGATCACGCCGGAGAACCACCTGCCACTCGTCGATGGCGAAAGCCAACGGGTTCTGGATTCGTCGGCGCTGGCCGCGCTGCACCGGACGTTTCTGCCGCTGTTGCCCGACGCTCAGCAATGGCATTTTCTCGACGCCCTGTTGTTTCGTCATCTTCTCCAGGATACCGCGCTGTTACGCCAGCAGGCGATTGCCGACATACTGCCGACGTGTCGGACGCTGGATGCGCTGTTTTCTCACTTTCCTGTTGTACAGACCCATCAGGAAGTCATTTTTGACAGTCATCTGCTGGCCCCCTGGCGAGCAGAGTCGCTACCGGAACATCTAGAGATCGACACCTTGCCGGCCCTGGTGGTTGGCGACCTTGCGAATGGCGCGGTGGTGGTGCGAATCGCCGCGCGAACCTGTTATCAACATCACTACATTAGCAATGCCGTAACGCTTAAAGTCGGCGCGCTGACAAAAGGAAAATCAAATGAGCCAGCATGAAATGATCTACGACAAAATCAGTGAAATGATCTGTGACGCCAAAGACCTGGCGCCGGAGGCGCTGACACCAGAGACGACGCTGCCTGAACTGGAGCTGGACAGCCTCGACTACGTTGAACTGATGGTACTGGCGAAGCGTGAATTTAACGTCACGCTCAACCCTGAAATGTTTATGAAAAATCCAACCATGACGCTTCGCGAACTCAGCCAGCGTATTGCGCAGGAAATGGCAGGTTGATATGGCAAAGAAATGGATGCTCATCACCGGCGGCAGTCGGGGAATCGGCCAGGCGCTGGTGAGTCACCTGTTGCCTGAATGGAACATTGTCTTTACCGGTCGCAACGAGGCCGGGATCGCCCGCACGCTGGACATCGCGCAAAGCCAGAGTACGTCGACCTGGGTGAAGGGCATTCGCTGCGACGGCAGCGATGAAGCCAGCGTCGAGCAGTTAGCCATGTCTCTGCTCGAGGCGCATGGCGCGCCTGCCGCTATCATCCATAACGCCGGTATGACCAATGACGCGCTGCACATCCACCAGAACGCGCGAGACTGGCAGGAGGTGCTGGGAAACAATCTGGTCGCGGTGGTGAACTGGAATCGCATTCTGCTGCCCGCCATGATGACCCAGGGCAGTGGCTCGATTGTGTTTATGTCATCCGTGACGGCCATAAAAGGCAACAGCGGACAGACGGCCTATGCCGCCAGCAAGGCGGCGATGATTGGCCTGACGCATTCGCTGGCGCGAGAAGTGGGGCGTTTTGGCATTAGGGTGAATTGTCTGGCTCCGGGGTTGATTGACGGTGAGATGGTTCAGGCCATTCCGGAAGCCCGATTGAAAACCATGCGGCAGAATATTCCTCTGCGTCGCCTCGGACGCACGCAGGACGTCGCCCGCGCGGTTGCGTTTCTGACCGGGGAAGGGAGTAGCTATCTTACCGGTCAGACGCTGGTGCTGGACGGTGGTTTGTCCGCCTGATAAGCAAGAACCGCGAGAATGGCATCTCGCGGTTCAGGTCAGGCCTAGCTGGTTAATTCTCTGGACCAGGGCGCGTCGCTCTTTGACCGACTCCTGAAAAATTTGCAGTAAAACCTCGCTATTTTGCCGCACAATGTCCGCCAGTTCAGGGGCGATTTCTGCAGTTTCCCCGACGCGTACTTTAAATTCCGATGACAGCGTGACGCCCTGCAGCAACGACGCCAGCCAGATGCTGGCCTTCAGAATCCTCACTTCAAGAGGATGGGTGGCTTGTGCAACCCCTGTCTTTTGAATTTGACACCAGCGGGCAATATCCCGAATGGCTTCAATCGGATAGAGTTCACCCCAGATAGCATTATCTTCCCCGGTATGTGCCGGAGCGGCGCACAGCGCCAGAGACGTCAGGTTATGCAACAAGCCACCTATTTCGATTTTCAGGCACTGGACTGGGGGAATTCCCATTTCTCGAGCCAGGTAACCGGAGATACGGCCGACAACCAGGGAGTGCTGGACGCCGTTCTGGCTGAACCCATCAATAATAAACGCCAGCATGTTGGCGATATCGCGAAAGTTATGCAAAGAGATGGAGTCGTTATGGATGCGGGGGATGTCCTGGATATAATCGTCGAACTCTGTGGATTTAATTTTTAACCAGAAGTGTTCGCAATTTGCTACTTTTCTGAAAGCATTGATAAATTCGGGGTTATATAAAATATGTTCGCCGCCAACAATGATATTAATAATTTCCTCTTTTGCCGATAATATATCGCTAGCACGGTAAAGGGCGATTAAAACATCCAGACGATCCGCCAGATAAACGACATGGCTCTCTCTGGGCACTTTTTCACCGTTAACGTAGTCGCCTTTTCCATTGTCCCAGTGGGTGTGGTGATAGCGAACAATCGAACTTAACGGATTCAGTAAAGGAACGCTCGCCAGTAATTCAGCACCAACGGCCGCATGGTTATTGAGTTCATTATCGTAATAGCTGAGGGGTTGAAGGCGCGATTCCTCGTTCAGCCCTCCAATATCATGAAGCAGGGCCGCCAGCAGCGTTTTCCTGCACTGTGCAGGTGTGAACCGCGATTCCCTGGCCAGGTGCCAGGCGATGAATGCCGTTCTGACATGATGCAGGTTAAGCCTGGGGTTAATCATGTCTATTATTTTTGAGATGCAAGCCAGTGATTCTATTAATTTTATATTCATATAATGAGACATTTAACTTTCGCTGTGCTTCGTTAAAGAAAACCACGCTAATTAATCTCGTTTGCAACCATATTGCGGGAATACGTGGTTACCAAATAGTATGACATTATTATTGACTTTTTTTAGGAAAATTATTTTGTCGTCAGGGCCTTTGCCAAACAACAAACTATTAGCAATCTCATCATCAACATTATCAGTATTATCATGTATGGTTTTGACACTCATTATCTTATACAGATGCGCATTGGCATTGTATGTTTCATATTTCATTTTGAGCGTGCGCGAGATTAAATACTTTTTTTCATTATGTGTGAGCAGCCCGTCAATATTGATAAGAAGTTGATCATCCGTCATGTGGACAAAAATTAGCCCTTCGGCGCGAATGTTGTCGCTGTTGATACTCTGGATAACAGAAAACTGTGACTCGCATGAGAAAACCGGGGGCCGAGTAAAACAGTAAACCGCGCCGATCAATAACAGGCCGACACCGATCAAAAGAAAAATGGCTTGTTTAGGCATTATTTTTTTCTCTGTAATAAAAACTCATGCAGCTGTCTTTATCACATTTAATGAGTAACAATTGCACAATATCACCCAGGTCTCCTTGTACCTGTTGCTTGTAAACGTACAACTCCTTTTGCTCTGAGCAATCGAATGGTTGTGGGACAAAATCAAAGCTCTTTGTCACCTCTCGTAATGAGAGTGAGGAGGGCATAAAAATGACGCACTGACCCTCAACCAGTTTTTGTATATCGGTGTCGGCTCTGAATGAACCTGGATTTATTATGAGCAGAAGGAAGGCAATTGCCAGAGCGATAATGCGGGTAAATCGCTTAAGACAGCGTTTCTGTGGTTCAACTGGCGGAGCCTCCGGCTCCTTTTCTTCAAGGAATGGCGTGCGATACTCACGATCGTTATTGATAATGGCATCTTCCGCTATTTTGAAACCAATACGAGGAACCGTGACAATGATTTCTTTTGCGATACCCAGATCGCTCAGGTTTCTGCGCAATGTGGAGATATATTGATTTAGATTACTATTTGACGCTCTGGCGCCATATTTATCAAAAACAGACTGAAAGATTTCATTTCTCGAAAGGATATCGCCTTGATGATTGAGCAATTCAGCCAACAAGCGTGTAGAGGTTTGGGATAATTCAACGCAATCCCCAGTCAACAGGTTAACGAGAGACGCATCCTCTGTGTCAAAAGTGATAAATCCCTCAATGTCGAACCTCATGTTCATCTCCACCCTAGACCCTGCTTTCCTCTAACATACAGTCTTCTCTCAATAAAACGACATGAATATTAGATAAAAATCCTGTATTTGCGTTCATTTCAAGCTAATGTTGCTGGTTGAATCAGGTGAACGCATACTGCTAACACCTTCAAAATCCAGGAGTCTGCAATGAAACTCTCGCTGCGTTCATATAACCCGGGTACAGCACATCCAGGCTACAACGTACCTCATGACAATCTGCAGATGTTAGCGGCGGAAATGGGAATAAGTGACCTGCCGATGATCAGGGGGCCGGAACAATTTTTTATTCTCAATCTATTAAAAGATCACAGTACTCAGGGCCTGTCGACCAGAGAACTTGCCGATCTGTGTGGCATTTCAATTTATAAAGTCAGACACTTACTTCTTCCGCTGGAGAAATATGGCCAGGTTATAAGAAATAAAATGCAAAAGCACCATCAGTGGTTTTTGTCAAAGGACTCTACAGATATTGATTGGCATTCTAACAAGGGGTATTTTCATTTGCAACAATGAGTGAAAAGTCAATTAGATAGCCCTGATAATATGAAAAATACTGGTTATAATCTCGCGAACCATTAGGAAAAATCCCAATAAAATATTAATGTTCGCATGCTGTCACTATTGCCTTTTGTCCATTTTGTTTATACTTGTGCAGAGTGGGCGCTTGATCCGTATTTACCAGTAAGTACAAGCGTAGCACTAAGCACTTTTTAAGCCGCATTACATTTTTGAATGGTTTGCTTATCAGTTGCCCTTGAAATCTGGTTTCAATGGGCAACTATTTCTCATTAATGATCTTTATATCCTGCCAGAGATTATTGCATCTGACTCTACTGGTATCCGGCCTGTGTCCTGATGAGTTTGTACACACTAGCGATCATGGTTAGCATGTTTTTTCACGAGGAACCGCGCATACCGTTGTAGATATATTCTCTTTTGTTTTTTTTGTTCTGGCCTGAAATAAAACAGAAGGTGACAATCACCTCTGTATTAACCATGAGATTGGTTGCTTAGGTGAGACCGTTCGGTAGCTGGCACGAAATTAAACGGTATCATCGCATCTCTATCTTAATGAGATCAGCATTACGCGTGCTTAATACTTTATGCCCATCGCTACAGAGGAGGACAACACCCTGTCGGGCGCGGACGGTCTGTCGGGGATACACGAAATCCTTAATCTGCGCATTAAAACTCGCTGAGCAGGTGTGCGGCAAAAACCAGACTGATTTTATCCCGGAAGCAATCCGCACTGCTGTCGGAGAAGCGCTGATCGAGAAGCGTATCATTACGGCTGATCCGCAGACCGATCAGGCATTTCGCACTCGCCTGGATCAGGCACCTGATCCGCCTCACGTCGGTAATATTTGTACTCCGTTCTGCTGCGGTGTGGATTTTATAGATAACCGGTTGAAATTGCTGTGAATGAAAAAATCAGGTTACCGGTGTCTCCCGTACTTTGATTTGTTGCGTCGGCGATTCGAAGGTAATGGTTTACCACTCGCTGGCCTCAAGCGTGGTGATGACGAACATCCATCTGGCCGCTTTCGCCGTAATGCGATCGATACGATCCCTGTTGTGGTATTGGCAAGGGTTAGGGGAGATCAATCTCTGCGTTCTCTGGGAATCGGGCCAACGTTGGTGGGTAATGCCGGATTGTAGGTGATTCATGTAGAAGAAACTATAAGGATCTGCGGGATACAAGTTTATGACGTATACTGGGAGAGTCCATTACACCCCATTGAAGTTATGACCCAGAAATTCAGTGAAAAGTTTATCGTTTTTCAAAAGTGTGACATCGTGCGCAGTGCGTTTATTAGAAGGTTTATTTGTAATGGTCAGATATTTGAATAGGTTATCGAAATAGTCATTGCACATGAGCATCCCGTTTAATACGAAAAATATCTAGAATTTCTTCGGTAGAGAGTTAACTTCGAGTAACACTCCCTTTATTATTTTTATATATCCACCGGCTTTCAACTGCTTGAGGATATACATTACTCGACTGCGAGACAGCCCAGTGCGGTCGATGATAAATGTCGACGTTACAATTCCAACCCGCTGTTCTAACGTGTACTTGATTAATTCCTGTAGTTGTTTGCTGATGAGTTCATAAGCATCTTTTCCTAGTATGGATTTGTCCCTATAAGAGTAATAGCCAATACGTCTTGAAAGCAGTTCAGCAACAGACTCCCACAAATTAAGCTCACTAATTAGTGCTCGAACTTTGTCATTAGGTAGCACATAGGCTACTGTTTTCCCACTCCCTTTAATAACGATATCAATGGGGTTAAACATCAGAGCAAAACCAAACATGAAAGGGGCATTTATCACTCCGACAACAATGTTATCTCCTTTTCGAAACACATTGATGGTTCCTTCGGTGACGTAATAGATATTCTTATCATTCGTTGCATCAACAACAAACTGTGCCCGATTATACAACCGCTTTTCACCATGACGTATCATCAACTCAAAAAGTGGGTTTGAATAGTTATTATTAGCGGGCGAAGTATTCATGTTTACTCCAGTCAAAAACATAGCGTCATAAACATGGTTCCCATGTTTTCATATCAAGTTTAGTGTAATAAAAAAAAAGATTCCATCGTTATCGCTTGGCTGATATGACAAGAGGCATTCGGGTTTGCATATTTTAATCAAGGATATAAAATGGTAAACTCAACGACCGCTGACAGAGTGCCTGATTTGAGCGTCCCGTCTAAAGGTACAATCTTTGCTTTCATCGGAAACGATGCTCTGCCTGTATCGGGATCAACGACCTGGCTTAAAACACGCCCGTTACTGATCAAAGTATCATCAGTTTTGCTTCTTATTTCTACCGCGACATTTGCAGCTGTCCCATTGTTTTTTATATATTGGTTATTCGTGCCTGCGGCTTCGCCAGCGAATTGTAGGGAAACACTCGGCATCCCTACATTACAATTCAGATCGATACTAAATTCCTGGGCAGGTGTTGAGTTTACCTGCTTCACATCGACTTCGCTAAAGTCAACATAGATATCTTTATCACCAATAACAGTGCAACCGTTCTGATATAACCTGACATGGAAATTAAGGTTGAATGAGCCTACTGCATATACGTATGCAGAACACAGCAGCAGCAAAGCAACCAAATATTTATAAATAAACATATAGCTCCCGCTAGTTATAAAAAACTGATACCGTCACAGTTGGGCTATATTCCCCTGGCGTAAGTACACTGCCATCAAAATAAAGCTCTACTGAAAAGGGTAACGTAACACTGAGCACATTAGTCAGATTTGCAAAGTCAACCAATTGAAACATATCAGAGAAATTGACATAACCGTTGCGAGTTTTATCAAAAATTTTCAGATACATCCCATTAAATCTCACTTTGTCACCATCAGTTTCCGCAGTGGTGGTATAAAGGGCCGTCAGATTGAATGGGTCGTTACAACTACGCGAAACGGTGATTGAAAAATCTTTTTTATCTTTAAATTGATCCGGCGAGGTCGTATCGGGCAAAAGGATATTACCGAAATCGATAATTGTTGGCGTGACATTTATATTTGCACTGCAGCCTATAAAGCGAATTTTTTTCAATCCTGTGATTTGAAAACGATAGTTACCATTGACGTTCAAGCCACCGACGCCATCAAGCTGAAAAACAGCGAATGTATCACTCCCCTGATAGGTTCCTGATGCAGATCCCTTTTTCCTGACCTTGACATAATAATCGATTGTATAAAAGCTACTGTGGTTGGCTTTACATTCAGATGACGTGCCACCGCCCGGGCAGCTCACCATCCAGCCCGGTATATGCCACTTGCTTCCCTGGCTTATATCGTCAAAATCCTGGCCATTTACCACGACCCCCAGCTGTATACCTGTGCCGACAGCCGATTTTAGTGGGTTAGTGTATAAATAGACATCTTCATTTTTATCGCCGTTATCTGACCAGCATTGAATTTGTAAATGAAAGAGTGGTGAACGCCATGCCATACTACCATCAGGGTCAGTTTTAGGTATCGCCACAGACCCTACCGCCTGGGTTGCAGTCTGACTCTGTGTTTCCGCATCGACACATTTAATGGCCAAAGCCTCTCTGGTCATTATCAGCAATAAGAACGAGAAAACGATAAGTAGTAGTCGATAATATTTGAAATTATTCATGTAGTTATTACTCACACGTTGCAGTTGTCTTGTACATATTTCCGGCGGAAGGTTGACCGACCAGATTGTAATGAGACTTGCAGTTATTGTTTGCATCATTGCCCCATCTCACTAACAAACTTCCTTTTTCGCTTTTCAAACCACTGATATAAACCTGCCCAAGATCCCCAACAATAAAACTCTGTTCATCGGAATTATCGCTCCCGACTAAATTTACCATTGCGCCAAATGGCACATACCCTGAGCCATTTTTCAAAGTTACTAATGCCTTATAGCCATAATGAGAATTAAACCTGGCTTTGACAACAGCACCTTTGGTTGGCGTGACGGTAACACCATTATCTTCAACTTCAACATTATCCGAAAAAGTGCCTGGATCGAGAGAAATATCATTTTTACGATATGGACTAAGGCTATTCATTACCGCATAACCAAACCGATCAATTCCAGAACCGGCCTGATTATAAATACCAGCACCCTTAGCTCCTTTCGCTTCAACAATAGCAATGGTTTCACCCAGCGGTTGAGATAAAGTCACACCGCCACTGTGGATTACCACACCACCCGATATACCGTAATTTATTTGCTGTGAGTCCGGGCTATAGTTATAACCCAGATTTGTTTCCGCCAACGCGCCTCTGTAATCGGCCATGAAGCTTCCAGAATAACTTTCCCGGTCTTTTGTTTGTTGCATATTCCAGGTAAGGTTATTTTCTTCCAGTGCAGAACCGCTAAGACCTATAGTCTGTGTCGCGCCACCATGCTCGCTGTTATTTAAGTTATAACTTGCCCATGTATCAGGCAAAAATCTTGACAACGGGATATTAACATTGAGCATCAATGAGTTTTCGTTATACGTCGTTCCGTCGCCGTTATTGGCTGTAGTATTTTTGTTTAAACTATAGACTATAGAATAAGTAACGCCTGAGAATGAATTATTATAACTGAATGAATATGATTTAAGTTTTTCATCATTATTCCAGTATTTTTCTTGTACCGCGTTGCCTGTTATACTGCCGAGATTCTCTCCCAAGGATTGTGTTAAGCTGATTTCAGCTCGGTCACGGCGGCGATTCGGCATTGCATCTTCATTGCCATATGATTCAAGCACTTCTTGCAAATTATAAAAACCTTCCGTCGAGTAGCGGTAACCGGCAATGGCAAAGTTGGTGCCTGTATCGACAAAATCCTTACTGTAACGCACACGGAATGAGCGTCCGGATTCTCTACGTGAGTCATTTAGTTCTGATTTTGCAGCAATAACATCTACTGAAATAGCACCAATGATTCCTAAATTACGCCCAAGGCCGATTGCAAGAGAATTATAATATTTCGCATTCTGCACACCACCGTATATAGTTATTCCCCACGGCAAACCATAAATTGCAGTCCCTTGCACGAACGGTGTTTTTTCTACATCAGAATTAGATGGACGGTATTGTCCAGCGGTAACACTGTATTTCAAGCTTTTTTCACGTTGCAACAGGGGCAAAGATGCATAAGGAACAACAAATTCCTGTGTGCTCCCGTCCTGCTCTTTCACTGTCACAGTCAGATCGCCCCCCTGTCCTGTCGGATAGAGATCGTTAATTTCAAATGATCCCGCAGGAACATAACTTTGATAAATAATGTATCCATTTTGCTTGATCATAACCTGAGCATTACTTTTGGCGATGCCACGCACAACGGGGGCATATCCACGCAAGGAATCAGGTTTCATATCTTCATCTGTTGCCAATTGCGTCCCGCGAAATGCGACACTATCAAATATATCGGATGGGGTGTTGCTATCACCCATCGTCAATTGGCTACTAAGAAACTTTATATCACGCTGAACATAGGTATAAACGCTATCAACCTGAGTCCCATTGACATCATCATGATTTATAGAACTGTAATTTCTGAAACGCCATGGGCCGATATTTATTCCAGGCAGAATGCGTGTATACTGACTGTTCGTTGTGCCACCGGCATCATTTTTCGTCTCATCGCCAGAAATACTGTAATTCAATAAAAAGGCAGGAATACCTTCATCCCATAATGAGGGGTCTACAAATCCGCGAACCTTTTGAGACAATGCAGCCTGAGGAATACTCAACTGCAATTCCTGGCTTGATAAATCATAGTTAGCTGAAGCTTGAGATATGACCTTAAAATTTACACAACCATCAGTTTCTTTTAGTTCTGGAAAATTTGCGACAAGGACACCTAAATTTTTTAGAAAGTCCATGCTCAGGCAAGGTGTTAGGGAAGTTGCGATTAAGTGGTCCGCAGCTCCCGATATGACGCCCCAAACCGTCCTTTATCGACGTCCTGTGGCTCAATTTTCCAATTTTCAGCCCAAAATCGTCTCTTCGTGGCTGATTTTGGCCCTGTTTCAGGCTAATTTCCTCATTTCAGGTAGATCTCGCCTGTGCCCGTATCAATTGGTCAACTCGAACCAGGTTCGCCAGGGTGAATAACATCGCCAGTTGACTGTCATTTTTAGCCAGCCCCTTGTACCTGGCTTTGACGAAACCAAACTGACATTTTACTATCCGAAATGGATGCTCAACCTTCGCTCGGATACTCGCTTTCAGGTATTCGTAACGGATGGCCAGCTTGTTCTTGCGCGGGTGTTGCTTCAATGCATTCACTTTGCCGGGACGCTTGGCGATAAGCCAGTCTGCGCTGACATCGCTGAGCTCATCGCGCTTTTCGGCCCCCTGATAACCAGCATCGGCTGAGATAAATTCTTCATCGCCATGCAGTAACTTGCCAACCTGATTGAGGTCGTGCTCGTTAGCCGCCGTGGTCACCAGACTGTGGGTCAGGCCACTTTTGGCGTCCACGCCAATGTGCGCTTTCATGCCGAAGTACCACTGGTTACCTTTCTTGGTCTGGTGCATGTCTTCATCACGGCTGTTGTGTTTGTTTTTGGTAGAGCTGGGGGCTTGAATGATGGTGGCATCCACCAAGGTGCCCTGGGTCATTAGAACGCCACACTCTGCTAGCCAGTGATTAACGGTACTGAAGATTTTGCGGGCCAGTTCATGCTGCTCCAGCAAATGCCGGAAATTCATGATGGTAGTGCGGTCTGGAATGGCTTTATCCAGTGACAGGCGAGCAAATTGGCGCATGGAGGCGATTTCATAGAGGGCATCTTCCATGGCCTCATCGCTCAGGTTGTACCATTGCTGCATGCAGTGAATACGCAGCATGGTTTCCAGCGGATAGGGCCTGCGACCATTACCGGCCTTGGGATACACAGGCTCGATAACGCCAAGTAATTTGTCCCAGGGAAGCAAGTCATCCATTCTGCCAAGGAAAACTTCTTTGCGGGTCTGGCGGCGTTTACTGGAAAACTCACTGTCGGCAAAAGTCAGTTGCTGGCTCATCCGGTTACTCATTCTGGGTTCAGGTTACAACACGATGATCTCACATCTCGGACTTATTCGCACCTTCC
>NZ_JAOWCD010000003.1:0-202 GCF_030337175.1 Citrobacter sp. Ca225
GTGCATCCGGGAGGATTCGAACCTCCGACCGCTCGGTTCGTAGCCGAGTACTCTATCCAGCTGAGCTACGGATGCATCGGGAAACTTACTTTACTGCAGATTTTGATACCGCTACTAAAGCCGTATCAAGTAAGAGATGGTGCATCCGGGAGGATTCGAACCTCCGACCGCTCGGTTCGTAGCCGAGTACTCTATCCAGCTG
>NZ_JAOWCD010000046.1:0-154087 GCF_030337175.1 Citrobacter sp. Ca225
GGTTAACCGAATAGGGGAGCCGAAGGGAAACCGAGTCTTAACTGGGCGTTAAGTTGCAGGGTATAGACCCGAAACCCGGTGATCTAGCCATGGGCAGGTTGAAGGTTGGGTAACACTAACTGGAGGACCGAACCGACTAATGTTGAAAAATTAGCGGATGACTTGTGGCTGGGGGTGAAAGGCCAATCAAACCGGGAGATAGCTGGTTCTCCCCGAAAGCTATTTAGGTAGCGCCTCGTGAATTCATCTCCGGGGGTAGAGCACTGTTTCGGCTAGGGGGCCATCCCGGCTTACCAACCCGATGCAAACTGCGAATACCGGAGAATGTTATCACGGGAGACACACGGCGGGTGCTAACGTCCGTCGTGAAGAGGGAAACAACCCAGACCGCCAGCTAAGGTCCCAAAGTCATGGTTAAGTGGGAAACGATGTGGGAAGGCTCAGACAGCCAGGATGTTGGCTTAGAAGCAGCCATCATTTAAAGAAAGCGTAATAGCTCACTGGTCGAGTCGGCCTGCGCGGAAGATGTAACGGGGCTAAACCATGCACCGAAGCTGCGGCAGCGACACTAAGTGTTGTTGGGTAGGGGAGCGTTCTGTAAGCCTGTGAAGGTGTGCTGTGAGGCATGCTGGAGGTATCAGAAGTGCGAATGCTGACATAAGTAACGATAAAGCGGGTGAAAAGCCCGCTCGCCGGAAGACCAAGGGTTCCTGTCCAACGTTAATCGGGGCAGGGTGAGTCGACCCCTAAGGCGAGGCCGAAAGGCGTAGTCGATGGGAAACAGGTTAATATTCCTGTACCAGGTGTTACTGCGAAGGGGGGACGGAGAAGGCTATGTTGGCCGGGCGACGGTTGTCCCGGTTTAAGCGTGTAGGTGTGTGTTCCAGGTAAATCCGGTTCACTTTAACACTGAGGCGTGATGACGAGGCACTACGGTGCTGAAGCAACAAATGCCCTGCTTCCAGGAAAAGCCTCTAAGCATCAGGTAACATCAGATCGTACCCCAAACCGACACAGGTGGTCAGGTAGAGAATACCAAGGCGCTTGAGAGAACTCGGGTGAAGGAACTAGGCAAAATGGTGCCGTAACTTCGGGAGAAGGCACGCTGATATGTAGGTGAAGCGATTTACTCGTGGAGCTGAAATCAGTCGAAGATACCAGCTGGCTGCAACTGTTTATTAAAAACACAGCACTGTGCAAACACGAAAGTGGACGTATACGGTGTGACGCCTGCCCGGTGCCGGAAGGTTAATTGATGGGGTTATCCGTAAGGAGAAGCTCTTGATCGAAGCCCCGGTAAACGGCGGCCGTAACTATAACGGTCCTAAGGTAGCGAAATTCCTTGTCGGGTAAGTTCCGACCTGCACGAATGGCGTAATGATGGCCAGGCTGTCTCCACCCGAGACTCAGTGAAATTGAACTCGCTGTGAAGATGCAGTGTACCCGCGGCAAGACGGAAAGACCCCGTGAACCTTTACTATAGCTTGACACTGAACACTGGTCCTTGATGTGTAGGATAGGTGGGAGGCTTTGAAGCGCGGACGCCAGTTCGTGTGGAGCCATCCTTGAAATACCACCCTTTAATGGCTGGTGTTCTAACGTGGGCCCGTAATCCGGGTTGCGGACAGTGTCTGGTGGGTAGTTTGACTGGGGCGGTCTCCTCCTAAAGAGTAACGGAGGAGCACGAAGGTTAGCTAATCCTGGTCGGACATCAGGAGGTTAGTGCAAAGGCATAAGCTAGCTTGACTGCGAGCGTGACGGCGCGAGCAGGTGCGAAAGCAGGTCTTAGTGATCCGGTGGTTCTGAATGGAAGGGCCATCGCTCAACGGATAAAAGGTACTCCGGGGATAACAGGCTGATACCGCCCAAGAGTTCATATCGACGGCGGTGTTTGGCACCTCGATGTCGGCTCATCACATCCTGGGGCTGAAGTAGGTCCCAAGGGTATGGCTGTTCGCCATTTAAAGTGGTACGCGAGCTGGGTTTAGAACGTCGTGAGACAGTTCGGTCCCTATCTGCCGTGGGCGCTGGAGAATTGAGGGGGGCTGCTCCTAGTACGAGAGGACCGGAGTGGACGCATCACTGGTGTTCGGGTTGTCATGCCAATGGCACTGCCCGGTAGCTAAATGCGGAAGAGATAAGTGCTGAAAGCATCTAAGCACGAAACTTGCCCCGAGATGAGTTCTCCCTGACCCTTTAAGGGTCCTGAAGGAACGTTGAAGACGACGACGTTGATAGGCCGGGTGTGTAAGCGCAGCGATGCGTTGAGCTAACCGGTACTAATGAACCGTGAGGCTTAACCTTACAACGCCGAAGCTGTTTTGGCGGATTGAGAAAATTTTCAGCGTGATTACAGATTAGATTAACCGGCGAAAGGCGGGTTAATAAACAGAATTTGCCTGGCGGCTGTAGCGCGGTGGTCCCACCTGACCCCATGCCGAACTCAGAAGTGAAACGCCGTAGCGCCGATGGTAGTGTGGGGTCTCCCCATGCGAGAGTAGGGAACTGCCAGGCATCAATTAAGTGAAGAGCCCATCCTGACGGATGGGCTTTTTGCGTTTCTGCGCTGCAAATTTGGAGTGTGGCTTTGCCTTATCTGGCCTGCTGTCAGGGCGAGGCTCTGTGGTTAACGGACACGACCGTCCAGAATAGTCGAACCTCTGCGCGCGCCGTCACGATGAATCTCATCAACTGATCCCTGCGCTTACTCCTAAATTCTTTCCCTGCTAATTAAAACCGCGATCGCTGTCACACAACAACATATAACAATTATATAACATTTATTTTACTAAAAAAGACAGCAAACACAACCGGATCTTTGGCAGGAGTACAACTTTAATGACTGAAAGCAGTGTAACTGCGAACGGGTCACTGACTGATAGTGATACCCGTCGTCGCATATGGGCAATTGTAGGCGCGTCATCCGGAAATCTGGTCGAATGGTTTGATTTCTATGTCTACTCGTTTTGCTCGCTCTATTTTGCCCACATCTTCTTTCCTTCCGGAAACACGACAACGCAGCTACTACAAACCGCAGGCGTTTTTGCGGCCGGGTTTTTAATGCGTCCGATTGGTGGTTGGCTATTCGGTCGTATCGCCGATAAACATGGTCGTAAAAAATCCATGCTTTTGTCCGTTTGTATGATGTGTCTGGGATCGCTGGTGATCGCCTGCCTGCCAGGTTATGAAACCATTGGAACCTGGGCTCCGGCGCTGTTACTGCTGGCGCGTTTGTTCCAGGGATTATCTGTTGGTGGGGAGTATGGCACCAGCGCGACCTACATGAGTGAAGTTGCTGTCGAGGGCCGTAAGGGGTTTTACGCCTCTTTCCAGTACGTCACACTTATCGGTGGTCAACTGTTGGCGCTGCTGGTTGTGGTTGTCTTACAGCAGACTATGGAAGATTCAGCCCTCAGAGAGTGGGGCTGGCGTATTCCTTTCGCATTAGGCGCAGTACTGGCGATTGTGGCGCTCTGGTTACGTCGTCAACTGGATGAAACATCAAAGCAGGAAACGCGTGCGCTGAAAGAGGCGGGCTCGCTGAAAGGGTTATGGCGTAACCGTAGAGCGTTCATCATGGTGCTCGGGTTCACCGCGGCGGGATCGCTGTGCTTCTATACCTTCACTACCTATATGCAAAAGTATCTGGTAAACACCGCAGGTATGCATGCCAATGTGGCAAGCGGCATTATGACGGCGGCGCTATTTGTTTATATGCTTGTGCAGCCGCTGTTTGGTGCGTTGTCAGATAAAATTGGCCGACGTACCTCCATGCTGTGTTTCGGCGCGCTGGCAACCCTGTTTACTGTCCCCATTTTGACCGCACTTCAGAATGTGACTTCGCCGTATGCAGCATTTGGTCTGGTAATGTGCGCGCTGCTGATCGTCAGTTTCTACACCTCGATCAGCGGTATATTGAAAGCTGAAATGTTCCCGGCACAGGTTCGTGCATTAGGAGTGGGGCTTTCTTATGCCGTGGCGAATGCTCTGTTTGGTGGTTCGGCGGAATATGTGGCGCTGTCGCTGAAGTCTGTCGGTATGGAAACGTCGTTCTTCTGGTATGTCACCGTTATGTCGATCGTCGCATTTTTGGTTTCGCTGACGTTGCATCGTAAAGGGAAAGGTCTGCGCCTCTAGTGATGCGCCATTTGCCAGAGTGTATAGCCGGTCGTTGCACCGGCGACATCCCAGGCAAAGTCTTTCCAGCTCCAGCCGCTCCCTGCGGGGCGGCTATCCCAAAGCTCCTTTGACGCCCCCAGACTGACCGAGAACATAAACCCTATCATCGCACTGTGATCGCGGCTGATTCCCTGATGTTGCGCGTACTCATTACCTGCGGCTGAGAGCATCGCGGAAGCAATAAAGTGCTGTGCTTTGTCCTGCCCACTCCAGCTATCCTGCGCCATATGGCTACAGCCTGACAGAATAAAGGCGCTCAGAAAAAAAATAACGCGCACCATGCCCCCATAGGAAAAACCCCGTTCAGGACGGGGTTTCACTTTTACAGAATACGGCTTATCAGCCTGTCGATTCGAATACGACGTAATCGACGGATCAGTTTGCGAACTTTTACCGGGTAATCGGCAATGCTCTGCAAGTCACGATAGTGTTTAACGACCGTGGTATGCGTACGAATTAGCGCCAGCTCTTTCTCGCGCTGTGCAGCCAGCTCTTGCTTAGGATCGTGGATCAGGATTGCATTTTCCAGATCCAGACGCCAGGCGCGCGGGTTGAGGTTGTTCCCGGTCAGCAGCATCCACTTGTCATCGATCCACATCCCTTTGAGATGGTAGGTATTGTCGTCATCTTTCCACAAGCGAACGACCAGTTGATCGGTATTGACGTAATACTGCAAACGACTCAGGAAACGACGCAGGTTAATCTCATAGAGATAGGGCAATGCGCCAATTATCTTAAATGGTTCATTTTCCGGGATATAAAAATCGTTGGCGGTTTTATCCCCCACAATGATCTCAACTTTCTTCCCTTCGCGCAGCAGTTGAATGATGTTGCGAACAAGAATTGCTGGCAGGTTGAAATAGGGGGTGCAAATCGTGAGCTTATGCTCCGCACAGGGCATAAGGTGGAAAATGGTTTTGTTCAGCAGGCTGGATTTCCCCAGACCGACCAATGGCGTCACGGACAGCTGTTCATTATCGGCATCGCCCTGGAAGTGATAAGCCGCGTCACGAAGCTCCTGGCGGTATAAACGAATGTCGTTTTTAATCTCCGGGCTTTTCGGACGCTGGGTATTATCCAGACGATTTACGCCACGACCGTTCATCAGGTTCTGGGTCACCCACTCGAACATGATGTCTGCCATTCTGGCGTTGCGGATTAGCTGATAGCGGTCATAGCGATATTTATCGTGCTGATGCAGATAGACATCGTTAAGACTGGCGCCGCTGTACAGGACGCTATCATCAATGATAAAGCCTTTAAAGTGCAGCACGCCAAGGGCTTCGCGGGTATTGATCGGCACACCGTATACCGGCACATCGACACCCGGATTTTCATGCGCCATTCGGCAATACCAGTCGGCGTTGGTATTGGATGCTGCCGCGCCAATACGTCCACGCTGCGCACGATGCCAGTCGACGAGTACCCGAACATCCAACTCAGGACGCTGCCGTTTCGCCTCGTAAAGCGCGCTAAGAATGCCTTTGCCACCGTCATCCTGTTCCAGATACAGGGCAATAATGCAAATGCGCTGCTTCGCGCTGGCTATCTTTTCCAGCAGGGTCTCCCTGAACCTGGCGGGAGCATAAAAGAAATCGACATCATCAACTGATTGAGAAATCTTAGGTAGTTGGGCAAGGTGTTGTTGATGTTTATTACGCTTAAATTTTGACAACATCACAGTGCATTTCTTCTCTGTTCATTGAAGGGTCCTCTGTGCTATGCAGACGACATAAGCGGGCAATGATAACACCGTCCCCGTTAAAGTGGTCAACATTTCCAGTACCTTACTCACGATTCCTCGGGCGGAGCCAGATCCAGCGACAGCCCGACGATTCCCTCTTCGAGCTGGATATCCACGCTAAACCCAAGCTTACGCGCCAGCGCGACCATGCCACGATTATTTGGCATCGTAATACCATTCAGCCTTCTCAGTCCGTGATCTCGTGTATAGGTAATCAATTTTTCCAGCAATCGACGACCCAATCCTAACCCTTTGAGATCGGAACGAACCAGTACGGCAAATTCCGCATCAATATTATCCGGATCGGAGATCGCTCGCGTCACTCCCAGGATCTCTTCCGTTCGTTCTACGCGCCTCACCGCAACAAACGCCATTTCCCGATCGTAGTCGATTTGCGTCATGTTGGCTAAATCTTCATGAGTAAATTCATTGATCTCGCTGAAATAGCGGTAATAAAGATCTTCTTTGGTGACCTGGGAAATAAACTGCTGAAGCTGGGGTTCATCTTCTGGCAGGATAGGACGGAACAGACATTGCTCGCCATTTTTCATATCCACCCACTCTTCCAGTTGATGCGGATAGGGGCGAATGGCAAGACGACTTTCGTTATCGCCCTCGAATGGGGCGATATCCAGCGTGACATCCAGGGCGGTAAACTCACCGGCGGAGGCCAGCAGCGGGTGAATATCCAGACGCTGGATCTCCGGGCAGTCGACAATCAGGTTTGAGACCTGAACCAGCAACTGACTTAACCCCGCGACATCCAACGGGCGCAGCGCACTGCGGCCACGGATCTTTTTATTCTTGATCGCCTGAATCACTAAATAACGCGCCAGGTTCATGTTTAGCGGCGGTAATGCCACCACGGCCTGCTCTTCAGGCCGCCACTCAACGCCGCCTTCACCCAACATGATCAATGGGCCAAATACGGGATCGTGCTCAACCACCACGCGCAGTTCCTGCGCTCCCGCACGGTTCGCCATACTTTGCACCAGCAGACCGTGGATCCGCGCCTGTGGCCAGGTCATTTTCACACGATCAATAATTGCATTGGCTGCCTGTTGAACTTCGTTTGCCGTACGCAGGTAGAGCATTACGCCCTGAACTTCAGATTTGTGCGGGATGTCCGGTGAACGCAGCTTCAGCGCGACCGGGTAGCCAATCTGTTCTGCAATATGGACGGCCTCGATGCTGTCGCCGGCAATCCAGGTCGGGAGCGTATGTAATCCATAAGCCTGCAGGATCGGCTGAACCTCATGGGTATCGAGTGAGGTTGCTCCATCGGCAATCGCCTGCTGAAGCAGATCATGCGCCTGGGCCGTGTTGGAGGTCAGATTGCTGGGCAGGGCTGGCGTTTCACGCAGCTGTTTCTGGTTGCGCCGGTATTCGACCATATGCATAAATGCAGTGATCGTCCCTTCCGGAGTACGATAGGTAGGGAGTCCGGCTTCACTGAACAGTCTACGGGCTTCCTGAGAGGAAAACTCGCCACACCAGTTGGTCAATAGCGAGACAAATTTTCCACGCGGGTGGTGCTTAACGGTTCCAATCAGCGTTTGTGCACACTCAGTGGCGGGGGCGGCGGCACTGGGGGAGTGAATCACCATCAGTGCGTCAAAGTCCTGGCTGGCGAGCAGAATGTCCAGCGTTCGGGTGTAATGTTCAATGCTGGCATCGTCACGCAGGTCCAGTGGGTTGGCGATCTCGACATGGGCAGGCAGAGCATCGCGCAGTTTCTGGCTGGTCTCTTCACTCAGCATGGCGAGCTTGCCGTTGCGGGACCAAAGTTGATCAAGCGCAAGCGCCGCAGGCGCGGCACCGTTACTGATGATCATCAGCCTGTCACCGCGCAGAGGACGCATATGGCTGAGCGTTTCCACTGCGGAAAAGAGCTCATGGGTATCTTTCACGCGCAGCAAACCGGCGCGCTGGATGGCGGCATCCCAGGCCGGATCCATTCCGGCGCTGGTATGCAATAACCGCTGCGCTGCCGGGCTGCGACCGCTCTTAATCACCAGAATGGGTTTGTTGCGCGCGGCGCTACGGGCGGCGGATACAAAGTGCCGGGCATCGCTGAGATGTTCGAGATAAAGCAAAATAGCGCTGGTTTTGCTGTCACGCGCCAGATAATCCAGCAGCTCATCGACATCAATATCCAGGCTGTCGCCGAGGGCAATGAAATAGGAAAAGCCCATTTCCCGCTGCTGTGCCCAGTCGAGAATGGTATTGGAAACCGCAGCGGACTGAGAAATAAAGGCCAGTTTGCCGCGCTTAATCGGGACCGGCGAGAAGCTGGCATTCAACCCCTGCCAGGGTGCCAGCAGGCCAAGACTGTTAGGGCCGAGCAGACGCATGTTGTAGCGTTGCGCACAGGTTAGCAGTTCCGCATGTTGCGCGCCAGGGGCCGAGAGAATAATGCAGGTTTTACAGCCTTTTTCCCCAAGCGCTTCCAGCAAGGCCAGATTACGGCTGGCATTGGTACACAGCACGGCAAGGTCGGGGGTGAAGGGCAGACTGGCAATATCGGGCCAGGCCAGGACGCCCAGAACGGCTTTCCAGGCAGGGGTTACCGGCAAAACGGGACCGTTAAATCCTCCTGCCAGCAGATTGCGCATCATCAGATATCCCGCCCGATTGGGCTTCATCGATGCCCCGATCACCGCGATCGATTTTGGTCGCAGAAGTGCTTCCAGTCCTCGCTGACTCATACCGGTTTCCCTTACACAGAAGTGACCGAATGATTCTAAACGCTTTCTGCTGATTCTGCTGTGATGCTTCCCTGATGTTGGGTTTTTCCCGCGAGGTAGCGCGTTTTAAAACGGGTAAAGTGCTCGCCGAGGCTGCTTGCTGCATCTGTATCACCGGCCAGATCCAACAGCGCAATGGCGACTTCAGCGGTACAGTACTGCCCTTCGGCATGGACTTCACGCAGGTGATAGGCCGACAACCGCGACAGATCCACCGAGATCACGGGGAGAGAGTCGAGATACGGGCTTTTACGGAACATCTTACGCGCTTCCGGCCAGGTGCCGTCGAGCATAATAAACAGCGGAGGCTTACCTGTCGGTGGAGTGGAAATCACCACACGTTCAGCATCGGCATAGGAGGCGGGGAATACCACCATCGGCTGATACGCCGGGCTTTTCACCAGATCCAGCAAGGCCTGCGGTGGTTCTGTCCGCGACCACTGAAACGCGGCAGTATCCGGTAAAATATCGGCGATCAGACGCCCGGTATTGCTCGGTTTCATCGGTTCAGTATCAAACATCACCAGACAAAAACGGCTCGTTGCCTGAGAAGGCGACAGCGTCGCGCACAGGCAAAGTTTCAGCGGCAGCAAGCAGCGCTGGCAGCGACGAATACGATTGCCTCGGGCGAGAAAAGGGCGAGTGGCGCGCGCCAGACGTTCAGCGCGAAGCGTGAGAACAGCGTTTTCAATCATAGAGAATGCGTTGAAAAACGCTATTGTCGCAGAGGTGAAAACGGGGCACAAGATGCGCCCCGCAGAGTTTACAGTGACTCGTTCAGCCAACTATCAAATGGCGCTTTGGGAACCGCGCCGTTCAGCATGTCGACAACCTGACCGTTTTTGAAGATCATAATGGTGGGAATACTACGGATACCAAAGCGTGCGCTAAGCTCACGTTCCGCTTCCGTGTTGATCTTCACGAAGCGAACTTTGCCGCTGCGTTCTTCGGCAACATCTTCAAAGATCGGGGCGAAGTTACGGCATGGGCCGCACCATGGTGCCCAGAAATCGATTACGACGGGCAGATCGTCTTTGAGCAGTTTATCCAGTGTTTCACCGGTCGCATTGATCACCTCCCCGTCGAACAGGTCGTGACCACAGCGTCCGCATTTTGCCGCATCCTCAACCCGATCGTCGGGAATGCGGTTGATGGCCTGGCAGCTGGTACAAACGGTATTCATAACTAACCTCTGGATGCGTCGGGGTATTGAACGGCAGAGACGCCGGTATGTTTCTAATATGTTACATATTATCGATGAGACTGTTTTAAACGACAATCTGTTTTATTCAATGAGTACAATAGTCATAAGCTTTTAAATGAAATAATGGCTAACCTGGCGCACATCGGGTAATCTGCGCGCTTCGCGCAGCGCTGGTGGAGAAAAGCATGAACGATGAATTGAAAAACAAAAGCGGCAAGGTCAAAGTGATGTATGTCCGCAGTGATGATGATTCTGATAAACGTACCCATAACCCGCGTACCGGGAAAGGTGGCGGGCGTCCAGGAAAATCTCGTGCCGACGGTGGCCGTCGCCCCGCCCGCGATGAAAGAACCCCTCAGAACCGCGATCGCAAGCGTGAAGACTCACCGTGGCGGACCGTGTCCCGCGCGCCGGGTGATGAATCGCCTGAAAAAGCCGATCACGGTGGTATCAGCGGTAAAAGCTTTATCGATCCTGAAGTCTTACGTCGTCAACGTGCAGAAGAGACCCGCGTTTACGGTGAAAATGCCTGTCAGGCCCTGTTCCAGAGTCGCCCGGACGCGATTGTCCGCGCCTGGTTCATTCAGAGCGTCACGCCGCGCTTCAAAGAAGCATTACGCTGGATGGCGGCAAACCGCAAAGCGTACCATGTGGTTGATGAAGCGGAACTGGCGAAAGCTTCAGGTACCGAACATCACGGCGGTGTCTGCTTCCTGATTAAAAAACGTAACGGCACGACGGTGAAACAGTGGGTAAGCCAGGCGGGCGCGCAGGACTGTGTGTTAGCGCTGGAAGCTATTTCTAACCCGCACAACCTCGGTGGCATGATGCGTAGCTGCGCGCACTTCGGTGTGAAAGGCGTAGTGGTGCAGGATGCGGCGCTGCTGGAGTCCGGTGCGGCGATTCGTACCGCAGAAGGTGGTGCCGAACACGTTCAGCCGATTACCGGCGACAGCATCGTTGATGTGTTGGATGATTTCCGTCAGGCGGGTTACACCGTGGTGACAACGTCCAGCGAACGCGGTAAGCCGCTGTTTAAAACTGAACTGCCAGAGAAAATCGTCCTGGTGTTAGGTCAGGACGTTGACGGTTTGCCGGATGCGGCGCGCGATGCCAGCGATCTGTGCGTTAAAATCGACGGTACGGGGAATGTTGAAAGCCTGAACGTCTCGGTGGCAACCGGTGTGCTGCTTGCCGAATGGTGGCGTCAGAACAAAGCCTGATGGAAAAATGCCAGCGATTCGCTGGCATTTTTTTTATTCGCTCTCCGCCGGTAAAACGGGCATCCAGTCAATCGGCTTCTCGCCGCGTTGTTCCAACCACTGATTCGCCAACACAAAATGGTTACAGCCAAAAAATCCACGATGCGCCGAGAGCGGTGAAGGATGAGGCGCTTTCAGGACATGATGACGTTTTTGATCAATGATCGCGCCTTTCTTCTGCGCATGAGAGCCCCAGAGCAGAAAAACCACCCCTTCACGATGTTGATTAATCAGGCCGATCACTTTATCGGTGAACGTTTCCCATCCCAGACTGGCATGAGAGTGCGCTTGACCCGCCCGCACGGTTAATACCGTATTAAGCAGCAGAACGCCCTGATGCGCCCAGCTTTCCAGATAACCGTGGGCAGGACGAGTGAAACCGGGGATCGACCCCTCCAGTTCCTTATACATATTCAGCAGCGAAGGAGGAGTAGCAATACCGGGGCGGACAGAAAACGCCAGACCATGCGCCTGCCCGGGACCGTGGTAGGGATCCTGTCCAAGGATCACGACCTTGACATCACCCAGCTCGGTGAAGCGAAACGCATTGAACACATCTTTTTGCGGCGGATAAACCGTGATCCCGGACTGACGCTCTCCGGCGACGGTATGCAGCGTATTGATAAAGTAGGGCTGCTGTTTCTCTTCAGCCAGCACATCGTGCCAGGTTAATTCAGTGGCCATCTCGCTCTCCTGCGAATTCTCGATCGTCATAGCTTAACTGCTTCTTTCAACGGCGCAAAATTCTCTCCGCGATGATGTGCGCTATGCACTTAATAAAGTTGAAAATTTGTGTAAAAAGTTTATGTCTTCACATGGCGTAAGTTGATGTAAAACAATAAAATCATCTCATTCCCCTATTTGTCGTGTGGATTTTATTGATTTAAATCAATGAATCGAGGGTGTTAGGGGGGTATATATACACTCAAGCAACAATGGTTTTACCAATTGGCCGCGAGCCGGCCAACCCTAATCAAATACTTTGCCGGGGAGGCATCACAATGATTACAGGTATCCAGATTACTAAAGCCGCTAATGACGATCTGCTGAATTCCTTCTGGCTGCTGGACAGCGAAAAAGGCGAAGCGCGTTGCATCGCAGCGAAAGCCGGTTTTGCCGAAGATGAAGTGGTAGCGGTCAGCAAACTGGGTGAAATTGAGTACCGCGAAATTCCGATGGAAGTGAAACCGGAAGTTCGTGTGGAAGGTGGCCAGCACCTGAACGTTAACGTTTTGCGTCGTGAAACGCTGGAAGATGCGGTTAAGCATCCGGAAAAATACCCGCAGCTGACTATCCGTGTTTCGGGTTATGCCGTGCGCTTTAACTCACTGACGCCGGAACAACAGCGCGACGTTATCGCTCGTACCTTTACTGAAAGCCTGTAAGGCTTAACGTTTAAATAAAAACGCCGGGAAATCCCGGCGTTTTTTTATTCTTCGTTTGACTCCTGCGGCGTCGTTGCCGTACTCGGCTTGCGACGTTTACCAATGTTCCTGGTATCGCGATGGCGTTTCTTCACGCGCGGTTTATCTTTGTCTTTCTCTTTTTTCTTCTCTTCACGTTTCGCGAGTGCTTTTTTCGACGGTTTGCCCGTCATCTTTTCGCTCGGAGCGCGTGAGGTTGGGCGCAATTCATCAATCACCCTGGATTTCAGCGGTTCTTCAATGTAGCGACCAATTTTCAGCAGCAGCAGGTGATCGTGCGCTTCGACCAGCGAGATTGCGGTGCCCTTGCGACCGGCGCGGCCAGTACGGCCAATGCGGTGCAGATAGGTGTCTCCGCTACGCGGCATGTCGAAGTTAATCACGTGGCTGACGTCAGGAATATCGATCCCGCGTGCGGCAACATCGGTGGCGACCAGCACGTTAACGCGACCGTCAGTAAGACGCTTAATGCCTTCGTTACGCTTGATCTGCGCCATCTCACCTTCGAGATAGCAGTTGTTGATCCCCGCCAGACGCAGCTTTTCAGCCAGTTCGTGCACGCGCTCGCGCTTGCGGACAAACACAATGGTACGGGTGGCGTCGTCTTGCTTCAGCAGGTGCTTCAGCAGTTCGAATTTATGTTCGACGTTATCCGCGCGGTAATACCACTGGTGGATCTTCTTACGTTCGCGGGTGGATGGCGTAGCGGAGACTTCGACTGGCTCTTCCAGCAGACGTTCGGCAAAATCTTTAATCGCATCGCCTTCCAGCGTGGCGGAGAACAGCATCGTCTGTTTGCGCCAGCGCGTTTCCCCGGCGATGTGCTCGATGTCCTGGGCAAAGCCCATATCCAGCATTCGGTCGGCTTCGTCGAGGATCAGCGTTTCCACGGCGCGGCAGTCAAAATTCTCTTCTTTAATATACTGCAGCAGACGCCCGGTGGTGGCGACCACGATATCCTGGTTTTCGCTGAACACTTCGGCGTGGTTCATGTAGGCTACGCCGCCGGTAATTGTCGCGATATCCAGATGGGTGTTTTTGGCCAGTTCACGGGCATGATCGGCGACCTGCATCGCCAGTTCGCGAGTCGGAGTCAGGATCAAAATACGTGGCGGACCGGATTTTTTACGCGGGAAGTCGAGCAGGTGCTGCAACGCTGGCAGCAAATACGCCGCCGTTTTACCGGTGCCTGTCGGCGCAGAACCGAGTACGTCACGGCCTTCGAGTGCAGGCGGAATGGCGGCAGCCTGAATGGCGGTCGGGCGAGTGAAACCTTTTTCCTGGAGGGCATCCAGCAGGCTTTCATCGAGTTCAAGTTCGGAAAAAGTCGTTACAGTCATGTTCTACCTCTGTGTGGGGCGCTGATTATAGACGTTACGGCTGCAATCTTCATCTGTTTGTATGGATATCGCTTCTCAGGTATTGTTTTCACCAGGTGCTGTTGCCGTTTTTCCTGCAAGGTTTTTAATTCATGCCTCAGTCTACATCCGTCCTTCGTCGTAATGGATTTACTTTTAAACAGTTTTTTGTCGCGCACGATCGTTGTGCGATGAAAGTCGGAACAGATGGGATTCTGTTAGGGGCATGGGCACCGGTGGCGGGCGTAAAGCGGATCCTCGATATCGGTACCGGCAGCGGACTGTTGGCGCTGATGCTGGCGCAGCGTACTGATGAAAGCGTCACCGTTGATGCCGTTGAACTGGATAGCGACGCCGCCGCGCAGGCGCAAGAAAACGTTACCCAGTCGCCGTGGGCGGATCGGGTAACGGTGCAGGCGGAAGATGTCCAACATTGGGCGGCACGGCAGACCGTTAAATATGACCTTATCATCAGTAACCCGCCGTATTACGAGCAGGGCGTCGAGTGTGCTACACCGCAGCGGGAACAGGCGCGTTATACCACGATGCTGGATCATTCTGCGCTGTTAGCGACGGCGACGGGGCTGATCACGGAAGAGGGGTTCTTGTGCGTTGTGTTGCCGGAAAATATCGGCAATACCTTCACGCAGCAGGCGTTAAATATGGGCTGGCATTTACGGCTACGCACCGACGTTGCTGAAACGGAGGCGCGGTTGCCGCATCGGGTGCTGCTGGCATTCTCCCCTAAGAAGGGGGAATGCTTTAGCGACAGGCTGGTGATTCGCGGGCCGGATCAGCGTTACTCCGAAGGTTATACGGCGCTGACCCAGGCATTTTATCTGTTCATGTGAGCCGTTAACGGCGAGAGCACAGATGGGCCAGATTCCTCCAGCAGTGCCGGATAATCGAGCGTGTAGTGCAGACCGCGGCTCTCTTTGCGCATCATCGCACAGCGCACAATCAGCTCGGCGACCTGAACCAGGTTGCGTAACTCCAGCAAATTATTCGAGACGCGGAAATGGGCGTAATATTCGTCGATCTCCTGTTGTAACATAGTGATACGACGCAGGGCCCGCTCCAGACGTTTGGTGGTGCGCACAATCCCCACGTAGTCCCACATAAACAGCCGCAGCTCATGCCAGTTATGCTGAATCACCACCAGTTCGTCAGGGTTGTCCACGCGACTTTCATCCCAGGCGGGCAGGGCGCTTACGCCACGGGCGTAAGGCATTCGTCTGTCGATATCTTCCGCTGCGGACCAGCCGTACACCAGACACTCCAGCAGCGAGTTTGAGGCCATCCGGTTCGCGCCGTGCAGGCCGGTGTAGCTCACTTCCCCGATCGCATACAGGCCGTCCACATCGGTACGACCAAAGTCGTCAACCATCACGCCGCCGCAGGTGTAGTGTGCTGCTGGCACGATGGGCACTGGTTCTTTGGTCAGGTCGATACCCAGCCCCAGCAGCTTTTCGTAAATCATCGGGAAATGCTGACGCACAAAGGCTTCTGGCTTATGGCTGATATCAAGGAACATACAGTCCGCACCGAGACGCTTCATTTCATGGTCGATAGCGCGGGCGACAATATCGCGCGGCGCCAGTTCCCCTCGCGCGTCAAAGTCTGGCATAAACCGCGTGCCGTCCGGGCGTTTTAGATGAGCACCTTCTCCGCGCAGCGCTTCGGTAAGCAGGAAATTACGTGCCTGGGGATGATACAGCGCGGTAGGGTGGAACTGATTAAATTCGAGATTCGCAACCCGGCATCCCGCACGCCAGGCCATCGCAATACCGTCTCCGGAGGAAATGTCCGGATTGGTTGTATATTGATACACCTTTGATGCGCCGCCGGTCGCCAGCACGACAGACTTCGCGTGACAGGTTTCCACCGCCTCTTTATTCCGGTTCCAGACCCATGCCCCCACGACGCGTCGTGTGCCGGGCAGGCCAATTTTGTCGGAGATGATTAAATCGACGGCATTACTGCGTTCCAGTACCCGGATGTTCGGATGGCTTTGCGCCTTGCTGACCAGCGTGGTTTCCACCTCTTTACCGGTGGCATCAGCGGCATGCAAAATGCGACGATGGCTATGACCACCTTCACGCGTCAGATGGTAACTCTCTTCACCGTTAGGCTGCACCTGGGTATCAAATAGCACCCCCTGATCAATCAACCACTGTACGCAGGGGCGGGCGTTGCTGGCGACAAACTCCACCGCATGGCGATCGCAAATACCGGCGCCGGCAATGAGCGTATCTTCGACATGTGAATCAATGCTGTCGGTTTCATCGAAAACGGCGGCAATCCCGCCCTGCGCATAGAAAGTGGAGCCTTCGCTGACGGGACCTTTACTCAGCACGATAACCTGGTGCTTTTCAGCCAGGCGCAGCGCCAGCGAGAGTCCGGCAGCGCCGCTACCAATAATTAACACGTCACAAGAAAGTTCAGGCGTAGTTTTCATGATATTTTGTTTAATGTACTAAACAGTGTTTGGCCAGCATAGCACCAGAATCTGCGATTCAGCACGTTTTATTTTCAGTGTTGTTGTAATGACTAAACAAAACGGTGCGATGTAAAAGGATGTCAGGTGGGGAAACCATTTTGCGCGGCGGGCCGTAAGCATCAGATTAGAGGATGAAATAAAGTGGCCGTTGGGTTACTCTGCAACCGGTTTATGGGCATTTTTAAAGATAGTGCGTTGTTCAGACTCGGTAGACTTATAATGAGAGATAATGACCGTCTACAACATGACAAACAAAAAACAGATGCGTAACGGAACTTTACAAAAACGAGACACTCTAACCTGTTGCTTGCTCATAGTGCAGCTAATGGAGTGGCGTTTCGCGAACGCGTGGAAATTTGGTTTGGGGAGACTTTACCTCGGATGAGCGAGCAGTTAACGGACCAGGTCCTGGTTGAACGGGTCCAGAAGGGAGATCAGAAAGCCTTCAATTTACTGGTAGTACGCTACCAGCATAAAGTGGCGAGTCTGGTTTCCCGTTATGTCCCGTCGGGCGATGTTCCCGATGTGGTGCAAGAATCATTTATTAAAGCCTACCGTGCGCTGGACTCGTTCCGGGGAGATAGTGCTTTTTATACCTGGCTGTATCGCATTGCGGTGAATACAGCGAAGAATTACCTGGTGGCTCAGGGGCGTCGTCCGCCATCAAGCGATGTTGATGCGATTGAAGCAGAAAACTTCGAAAGTGGCGGTGCGCTGAAAGAAATTTCGAACCCTGAGAACTTAATGTTGTCAGAAGAACTGAGACAGATAGTTTTCCGAACTATTGAGTCCCTCCCGGAAGATTTACGTATGGCAATAACCTTGCGGGAGCTGGATGGCCTGAGCTATGAAGAGATAGCCGCTATCATGGATTGTCCGGTGGGTACGGTGCGTTCACGTATCTTCCGAGCGCGGGAAGCTATTGATAATAAAGTTCAACCGCTTATCAGGCGTTGACGATAGCGGATACTGGAAAAGGTATTAGGCATGCAGAAAGAAAAACTTTCCGCTTTAATGGATGGCGAGACGCTGGATAGTGAGTTGCTTAACGAACTGGCTCACGATTCGGATATGCAAAAAACCTGGGAAAGCTATCACCTGATCCGTGATTCAATGCGGGGTGATACACCTGAGGTGCTTCATTTCGATATTTCCGCTCGCGTAATGGCCGCTATTGAAGATGAGCCGGTACGCAATACGGTGCCATTCATTCCAGAGGCCCAGCCTGCGCCGCAGCAATGGCAGAAAATGCCATTCTGGAAAAAAATGCGTCCGTGGGCCGCGCAACTTACCCAAATGGGCGTTGCCGCGTGCGTATCGCTTGCAGTTATCGTTGGTGTCCAGCACTATAATGGACAATCTGAAACGTCCCAGCAGCCTGAAACGCCGGTCTTTAATACTTTGCCGATGATGGGTAAAGCCAGCCCGGTAAGCCTGGGAGTACCTTCTGATGCGACCGCGAATGGTGGGCAACAGCAGCAGGTACAGGAGCAGCGTCGTCGGATCAACGCCATGTTGCAGGATTACGAACTGCAACGCCGACTGCACTCCGAACAGCTTCAGTTTGAGCAGGCACAGACACAGCAAGCCGCTGTTCAGGTGCCAGGAATTCAAACTTTAGGAACGCAATCGCAGTAATGAAGCAACTTTGGTTTGCCATGTCACTTGTGACGGGTAGCCTGTTCTTCTCTGTCAACGCCTCGGCCAACACTGCGTCCGGGGCGTTGTTGCAGCAGATGAATGTGGCGAGCCAGTCACTCAATTACGAGCTGTCATTCGTCAGCATCACGAAACAAGGCGTTGAGTCTCTGCGTTATCGCCATGCTCGCCTGGAAAATCGTCCGCTTGCGCAGCTGCTGCAAATGGATGGTCCGCGTCGTGAAGTGGTCCAGCGCGGAAATGAAATTAGCTACTTCGAGCCTGGACTTGAACCGTTCACTCTGAACGGTGACTACATCGTCGACTCCCTGCCGTCGCTTATCTATACCGATTTCAAACGTCTTGCTCCCTACTATGATTTTATTGCTGTGGGTCGTACCCGAATTGCCGATCGCCTGTGCGAAGTGATTCGCGTGGTCGCGCGTGATGGTACGCGTTACAGCTATATTGTCTGGATGGATACGGAAACGAAGCTGCCGATGCGGGTCGATCTCCTCGATCGCGATGGCGAAACGTTAGAGCAATTCCGGGTGATTGCCTTCACCGTGAATCAGGATGCCGGTAGCGGCATGCAGACGCTGGCGAAAGCCAGTTTGCCGCCGCTGCTCTCTGTTCCGGCGGGTGAAAAAGCCAAATTCAGCTGGAATCCGACATGGCTTCCGAAAGGGTTTAGCGAAGTGTCCAGCGGGCGCAGACCGTTGCCAACGATGGACAACATGCCGATTGAATCGCGTCTCTACTCCGACGGTCTGTTTAGCTTCTCTATTAACGTCAATCGGGCAACTCAGGCCAGCACCGACCAGATGCTGCGCACCGGGCGCAGAACGGTCAGCACCAGCGTACGCGACAACGCGGAAATTACCATCGTGGGTGAATTGCCGCCGCAGACAGCGAAGCGCATTGCCGACACCATTAAGTTCGGAGCCGCGCAATGATCAAAGAGTGGGCTACCGTGGTGTCATGGCAAAACGGTGAGGCATTGGTGAGCTGTGATGTGAAAGCGTCCTGCAGCAGCTGCGCTTCACGTTCAGGATGTGGCACCCGCGTGCTGAATAAACTCGGGCCGCAGACCACGCATACCATTGTGGTGGCGAGCGATGTGCCGTTAGAACCTGGGCAGAAAGTGGAGCTGGGGATTGCCGAAGGCAGTCTGTTAGGTTCCGCCATGCTGGTTTATCTGTCGCCGCTGGTGGGGTTATTCCTCATCGCCTCCCTGTTTCAGGTGCTGTTTGGCTCAGATCTCGCGGCGTTAAGCGGCGCGATACTGGGCGGCGTCGGCGGATTCCTGATTGCCCGTGGCTATTCCCGCAAGCTGGCTGAACGCGAAGCCTGGCAACCCGTTATTCTTAATGTTGCTCTCCCATCCAGTACGATTCGCGTTGAAACGCCCTCCACCGAAACGGCACCATGATATTCTTGCCGGATGGCGGTTTCGCCTTATCCGACTTACAAACGGTCAGCAAGTCCAGTAGACCCGATAAGCTTGCGCCATCGGGCATCATGCTTCTCTTACGATGTTTTACATCAGAAAAGCGATGCCGTTTCCAGTTCCCGCTATCCTGACTTTATGAACATTTCCTCGCCTCAGCGTTGTAGTGTAGAATGCGGCGTTTCAGTTAAACAGACGTTAAGCTCAGAACAGCGACTTCTCAAAGCCTGTCCAACCAGGCGTAAGGCACAATAATTACACTATATGAAGAACATACGTAACTTTTCGATCATTGCTCACATCGACCACGGTAAATCGACGCTGTCTGACCGTATTATTCAGATCTGCGGTGGCCTGTCTGACCGTGAAATGGAAGCGCAGGTTCTCGACTCGATGGATCTTGAGCGTGAGCGCGGTATTACTATCAAAGCGCAGAGCGTAACGCTCGATTTCAAATCCGCTGATGGTGAAACATACCAGCTTAACTTCATCGACACCCCAGGCCACGTTGACTTCTCGTATGAAGTTTCTCGTTCGCTTGCCGCTTGTGAAGGCGCACTGCTGGTGGTGGATGCCGGGCAGGGCGTCGAAGCGCAAACCCTGGCAAACTGCTACACCGCGATGGAAATGGATCTCGAAGTGGTGCCGGTCCTCAATAAAATTGACCTGCCAGCCGCCGATCCCGAGCGTGTCGCCGAAGAGATTGAAGACATCGTTGGTATTGATGCGACTGATGCCGTGCGCTGCTCGGCGAAAACTGGCGTGGGCGTGACCGACGTTCTGGAACGTCTGGTGCGTGATATTCCGCCGCCGCAGGGCGATCCGGATGGACCGTTACAGGCGCTGATCATCGACTCCTGGTTCGATAACTATCTCGGCGTTGTCTCGCTGGTGCGTATTAAAAACGGTACCCTGCGTAAAGGCGACAAAATCAAAGTGATGAGTACCGGTCAGACCTATAACGCTGACCGTCTGGGGATCTTCACGCCTAAACAGGTTGATCGTACCGAGCTGAAGTGCGGCGAGGTAGGTTGGCTGGTGTGTGCGATTAAAGACATCCTCGGCGCACCGGTTGGCGATACCCTGACTCAGGCACGTAACCCGGCAGAAAAAGCGCTGCCAGGCTTCAAAAAGGTAAAACCGCAGGTTTATGCGGGCCTGTTCCCGGTCAGCTCTGATGATTACGAGAACTTCCGCGACGCGCTGGGCAAGCTTAGCCTCAACGACGCCTCTCTGTTCTATGAGCCGGAAAGTTCTACTGCGCTGGGCTTCGGCTTCCGCTGTGGCTTCCTTGGTCTGTTACACATGGAGATCATTCAGGAGCGTCTGGAACGTGAATACGATCTCGACCTGATCACCACCGCGCCGACGGTTGTGTATGAAGTCGAAACCACCGCGAAAGAGACGATTTACGTCGACAGCCCGTCCAAGCTGCCACCGCTGAATAACATCTATGAGTTGCGCGAGCCGATCGCGGAATGTCACATGCTGTTGCCTCAGGCATACCTCGGTAACGTGATTACCCTGTGTATTGAGAAGCGTGGCGTGCAGACCAACATGGTTTACCACGGTAACCAGGTGGCGCTGACTTATGAAATCCCGATGGCTGAAGTGGTACTCGACTTCTTTGACCGCCTGAAGTCCACCTCGCGCGGTTATGCGTCGCTGGATTACAACTTTAAACGCTTCCAGGCCTCCGACATGGTGCGTGTTGATGTCTTGATCAACAACGAACGTGTCGATGCGCTGGCGCTGATCACTCACCGTGATAACTCGCAGAGCCGTGGTCGTGAGCTGGTGGAGAAGATGAAAGATCTGATCCCACGTCAACAGTTCGATATTGCGATCCAGGCGGCGATCGGGACGCATATCATTGCGCGTTCTACTGTGAAACAGTTGCGTAAAAACGTTCTGGCAAAATGCTATGGCGGCGATATCAGCCGTAAGAAAAAGCTGTTGCAGAAGCAGAAAGAAGGTAAGAAGCGGATGAAGCAGATCGGTAACGTTGAGCTGCCTCAGGAAGCGTTCCTCGCCATTCTGCATGTCGGCAAAGACAGCAAATAATCCTTAAGGAGTTGGCATGGCGAATATGTTTGCCCTGATTCTGGTGATTGCCACATTGGTCACGGGCATTTTATGGTGCGTGGATAAATTTATCTTCGCACCAAAACGTCGGGAGCGTCAGGCGGCGGTACAGGCTGCAGCCGGAGATTCACTGGATAAGGCAACGCTGAAAAAAGTCTCGCCGAAGCCTGGCTGGCTGGAAACTGGCGCTTCGGTTTTCCCGGTGCTGGCTATCGTGCTGGTTGTGCGTTCGTTCATCTATGAACCTTTCCAGATCCCATCAGGTTCGATGATGCCGACGCTGTTGATCGGTGACTTTATTCTGGTGGAGAAATTTGCCTACGGTATTAAAGATCCGATTTACCAGAAAACCCTGATCGAAACGGGTCATCCCAAACGCGGTGATATCGTGGTCTTTAAATACCCGGAAGATCCACGGCTGGATTACATCAAGCGAGCGGTCGGTTTGCCTGGTGATAAAGTGACCTATGATCCGGTCGCGAAAGAAGTGACTATTCAGCCGGGTTGCCGTTCGGGTCAGGCGTGTGAGAACGCCCTGCCGGTCACCTATAGCGATGTTCAGCCGAGCGATTTTGTGCAGACGTTTGCACGTCGTAACGGTGGTGAAGCCACCAGTGGTTTCTTTGAGATCCCGCTGAGTGAAACGAAAGAGAACGGTATTCGTCTGTCCGAGCGTAAAGAGACGCTGGGCGACGTGACGCACCGTATTCTGACCGTGCCGATTGCTCAGGATCAGGTGGGGATGTATTACCAGCAGTCCGGGCAGCCGCTGGCGACCTGGATTGTGCCGCCGGGCCAGTATTTCATGATGGGCGACAACCGCGATAACAGCGCGGACAGCCGTTACTGGGGCTTTGTCCCGGAAGCGAATCTGGTCGGTAAAGCCACTGCCATCTGGATGAGTTTCGACAAACAAGAAGGCGAATGGCCGACTGGCGTTCGTTTAAGCCGCATTGGTGGTATCCACTAATTGCCGCGAATCGTTCACGTTGTCGTCGTTATGACGGCAACGTGAATTATTTCTTCGATAAATCTGCCCAGGCTAACGACATCCCTCGTCGTTGTGTATAGAATATTCCCCCGAAGTTTCAGGTTGGCGCCTCCAGGTCGCCACGGCACACGAAACAGCGTTGGTCCCCCTATATGAGCGTACATAAGCTGCTTAACGCGGCCGGAAGGATGCTACATATATCAGGTCTGTTTCGTGTGCTGAATTGTTGACGCATTTATTTATTGGTATCGCATGAACCCCATCGTAATTAATCGGCTTCAACGGAAGCTGGGCTACACTTTTACTCATCAGGAGTTGTTGCAGCAGGCATTAACCCATCGCAGTGCCAGCAGCAAACATAACGAGCGTTTAGAATTTCTGGGCGACTCAATTTTAAGTTTTGTGATTGCAAATGCGCTGTATCACCGTTTCCCGCGAGTGGACGAGGGTGATATGAGCCGTATGCGCGCGACGCTGGTGCGCGGGAATACGCTGGCTGAATTAGCCCGCGAGTTTGATCTGGGCGAATGTCTGCGCTTAGGGCCTGGCGAACTGAAAAGCGGTGGCTTCCGTCGCGAATCGATTCTGGCCGATACCGTCGAAGCGTTGATTGGCGGGGTTTTCCTTGACAGTGACATTCAGACCGTCGAAAAGCTGATCCTCAACTGGTATCAGACTCGTCTGGACGAAATCAGTCCTGGCGATAAGCAAAAAGATCCGAAAACGCGTTTGCAGGAGTATTTGCAGGGTCGCCATCTGCCGCTGCCGTCTTATCTGGTGGTACAGGTGCGTGGTGAAGCGCACGATCAGGAATTTACTATCCACTGCCAGGTCAGCGGCCTGAGTGAACCGGTGGTTGGCACTGGTTCGAGCCGTCGCAAGGCGGAACAGGCTGCCGCCGAACAGGCGTTGAAAAAACTGGAGCTGGAATGAGCGACGAAAAAACCTATTGCGGATTTATTGCCATCGTCGGTCGTCCGAATGTTGGCAAATCCACGCTGTTGAACAACCTGCTCGGGCAGAAGATTTCGATCACCTCCCGTAAAGCGCAGACCACGCGTCACCGTATTGTCGGGATCCATACCGAAGGGCCCTGGCAGGCGATTTACGTCGATACCCCCGGTCTGCACATGGAAGAAAAACGCGCGATTAACCGTCTGATGAACAAAGCGGCCAGCAGTTCCATTGGTGATGTTGAACTGGTGATCTTTGTGGTGGAAGGCACCCGCTGGACGCCGGATGACGAGATGGTGCTCAATAAACTGCGTGACGGTAAAGCGCCGGTGATTCTGGCCGTCAATAAAGTAGATAACGTGCAGGAAAAAGCCGATCTGCTGCCGCATTTGCAGTTCCTGGCAAGTCAGATGGACTTCCTCGACATCGTACCGATCTCTGCGGAAACCGGGATGAATGTCGACACCGTCGCGGGCATCGTGCGCAAGCATCTGCCGGAAGCGGAGCATCACTTCCCGGAAGATTACATCACCGATCGCTCACAGCGTTTTATGGCTTCTGAAATCATCCGTGAAAAGCTGATGCGTTTCCTTGGCGCTGAACTGCCGTACTCCGTGACTGTGGAAATCGAACGCTTCGTGTCAAACGAGCGCGGCGGTTATGACATCAACGGGCTGATCCTCGTTGAGCGCGAAGGGCAAAAGAAGATGGTTATTGGCAACAAAGGGGCCAAAATCAAGACCATCGGTATTGAAGCGCGTAAAGACATGCAGGAAATGTTCGAAGCTCCGGTTCATCTTGAACTGTGGGTGAAAGTGAAATCCGGCTGGGCCGATGACGAACGCGCGCTGCGCAGTCTCGGTTACGTCGACGATCTCTAAACCTGCGCTCCGAACAGGCGACGAGTATGATGGAGGGCTGGCAGCGCGCATTTGTCCTGCATAGTCGCCCCTGGAGCGAAACCAGCCTGATGCTGGACGTCTTCACGGAAGAGTCGGGTCGCGTGCGTCTTGTTGCTAAAGGCGCACGTTCTAAGCGCTCTAATCTGAAAGGTGCCCTTCAACCTTTCACCCCCCTGTTAGTCCGCTTTGGCGGACGTGGTGACGTCAAAACGCTGCGTAGCGCGGAAGCGGTTTCTCTGGCGCTCCCTCTGAGCGGTATCACGCTGTACAGCGGCCTGTACGTCAACGAACTGCTCGCCCGCGTGCTGGAACACGAAACCCGCTTTTCTGAACTCTTTTTCGATTATCTGCATTGCATTCAGGCACTGGCGGGGGCTACGGGAACGCCGGAACCCGTGCTGCGTCGTTTTGAACTGGCGCTGCTCGGCCACCTCGGGTATGGAGTCGATTTCCTGCACTGCGCGGGCAGCGGTGAGCCGGTGGATGACACCATGACCTACCGCTATCGCGAAGAAAAAGGCTTTATCGCCAGCGTTGTGATTGACAACAGCACCTTTACCGGACGCCATCTGCGGGCGCTGGCAGAACGCGAATTTCCGGATGTTGATACGCTACGCGCGGCGAAACGCTTTACCCGCATAGCGCTGAAGCCGTATCTTGGTGGTAAACCCTTAAAGAGCCGCGAATTATTCCGGCAGTTCATGCCGAAGCGAACATAAAATCACGAGGATTGTCATGGCTGAATTACTGTTAGGCGTCAACATTGACCACATTGCCACGTTACGTAATGCACGCGGTACTGCATATCCGGATCCGGTTCAGGCGGCATTCATTGCCGAGCAGGCGGGGGCTGATGGCATTACCGTCCATTTACGTGAAGATCGCCGTCACATTACCGACCGCGATGTCCGCATTCTGCGCCAGACGCTGGACACGCGTATGAACCTGGAAATGGCGGTGACGGAAGAGATGCTGGCGATTGCCGTGGAAACCAAACCGCATTTTTGCTGCCTGGTGCCGGAAAAGCGCCAGGAAGTGACCACCGAAGGTGGCCTGGATGTGGCCGGGCAGCGCGACAAAATGCGTGATGCCTGTAAACGTCTGGCTGACGCCGGGATCCTTGTGTCGCTGTTTATTGACGCCGATGACGCGCAAATCAAAGCGGCTGCTGACGTCGGCGCACCGTACATTGAAATTCATACCGGCTGCTATGCGGATGCGAAAACCGATGCGGAACAGGCGCAGGAATTGGCGCGCATCGCGAAAGCCGCCACCTTCGCCGCAAGCCTGGGGCTGAAAGTCAATGCGGGACACGGCCTGACCTATCACAACGTCAAAGCCATTGCCGCACTGCCGGAAATGCACGAGCTGAATATCGGTCATGCGATTATCGGTCGTGCGGTGATGAGCGGGCTAAAAGACGCCGTCGCGGAAATGAAACGTCTGATGCTGGAAGCGCGCGGCTAATGGCCATTCTTGGATTAGGCACTGATATCGTGGAGATTGCGCGCATTGAAGCGGTGATCTCCCGTTCCGGTGACCGGCTTGCCCGACGAGTGCTCAGCGCTAACGAGTGGGCTATCTGGGAAACGCACCAGCAGCCGGTGCGTTTTCTGGCAAAACGCTTTGCCGTCAAAGAGGCGGCGGCGAAAGCTTTTGGTACCGGTATTCGCAATGGGCTGGCATTTAATCAGTTTGAAGTGTTTAACGACGAACTTGGTAAACCGCGCTTGCGGTTGTGGGGAGAGGCGTTAGCGCTGGCGGAAAAACTAGGCGTTGCGCATATGCACGTAACGCTGGCCGACGAACGTCACTATGCCTGCGCCACGGTCATTATCGAAAGTTAGATTTTATCGGCGTGGTGCATCTGGACAAATTTGTCCCACAGTTGTTCTTCCGTTTCGACATGTGCCGGGTCTTTGAGGATCGTATTGGGGATCGGGCACACCTTCTGGCAGGTGGGCGTGTCGTAATGCCCGACGCACTCGGTGCATTTGTCGCTGTTAATCTCATAGATGCTGTCACCCATCGAAATGGCCTCATTTGGACATTCGGGTTCGCACATATCGCAATTGATGCATTTTTTCGTGATTAACAGGGCCATCAGGAAACTCTCAAAACAACACAAACCGGGCGGGCATTATACGCGCATTCCTTGCTCAGACCAGTTTTTTTACCAGCGCCTCGCTGTGGCGAATACGTTCAGGTGCGTGCTCCAGATCCTGCTGTACCAGCGCCATAAAAAGCAGATCGGTGAGCATCATTTGCGCGTGGGTTGAAGAGATCGCCGCACTGCGGGTGGCCTGTTCTTCCGCGATGGTATACAGGCAGTGGCTGGCGCGCTGCTGAAGCCCATTAGGGGTGAAACCCGTGATCGCCAGGATCTGCCCGCCGACGCGTAAAGTCTCTTCTGCCGCCAGGTTCAGTTCTCGACGTTCGCCGCTGTAGGAAATCGCTAACAGCAGATCGTCCGGCGTCAGCGCCTGAACCGTGGCCAACAGCGCATGCATATCGCGCTCAACAATAGCGTTCAGGCCGATTTTCATCAGCTTCCAGGCAAAATTCTGCGCTACCAGGCCGGAGGCACCAATCCCGGTTAACACGATCCGACGGGCGTTACGCAGCATCGTCACGCTTTCGCTCAGCTTCTCTTCCGTGTTGACATCCAGCGTGGCATGCATCGCCGCCACATTCTCTTTGATCAGTTTCTCGCCGACCAGACGCAGGGGATCGTCGCCACGGATCTGGTTATGCACTGGCACCGAATGCGGGTTCGGATTGCTGACCAGCGCTTCGCTGATCGCCAGTTTCAACGCCGGGAATCCCTTATAGCCGAGCTTTTGTGCGAACTTCACCACGCTCGACTGACTGACGCCCGCTTCGGCGGCCAGTTGCTGAGAGCTAAGGTGGCGGGCAGTGTCGGGTTGTATCAGAAGATAGTCCGCGAGTTTTTTATCGCTCTGCGCAAATCCCGGGTAGCGCTGGCGGATGCGAATTAAACAGTTCATGGTCTCTCCTGACGAAAACGTGATGGCGGCGACAAAATGAAATTTCACTCGCCTGCACGAATATTATATTCCATTATTGGTCGTTAATATGAATTAAAAATTCCTGAGGAGCAAACATGAATCTCGGCGCTTTAGTATCAGAAACCCGTAATCCGCAAACAATGGACCTCGACGCGTTATCAACGCTGGATCTGGTTCACCGTTTTAATCAACAGGATACGCTGGTAGCGGAAGCAGTAAAAGCAACATTGCCCGATGTTGCGAGCGCCGTCGATGCCGCGGCTGAAGCGTTAAAATCCGGTGGTCGGATTATCTATATGGGCGCAGGGACCAGTGGGCGACTCGGCGTGCTGGATGCGTCTGAATGCCCACCGACGTTTGGCGTTCCTCATGGTCTGGTGGTGGGGCTAATCGCCGGTGGTCCGGGAGCATTGCTGAAAGCCGTTGAAGGGGCAGAAGACAACGCGCAGCTCGGTGAAGACGATCTTATTGCCCTGAACCTCGTGCCGCAGGATCTGGTGGTTGGGCTGGCGGCATCAGGGCGTACGCCGTATGTCATCGGTGGACTGAAATATGCCCGCAAAACGGGTTGTACCACGGTTGCTATCTCCTGTAATCCGGACTCGCCGATTGCGCAGGAAGCGGATATTGCGATTTCACCCGTAGTAGGGCCTGAGGCGCTGACAGGCTCAACGCGTCTGAAATCCGGTACCGCGCAAAAGCTGGTGCTCAATATGATCTCCACCGGGGCGATGGTGAAGTTTGGCAAGGTGTACCAGAACCTGATGGTGGATATGAAAGCCACCAATATCAAACTGATGGACCGCGCGTGTCGAATGGTGGTTGAAGCCACAGGCATTGCCCGCGCTGAGGCGGAAACGCTGCTCAGACAGACCGATTTTGACGTGAAACCGGCCATTCTTATGGCGCTGAGCGGTCTCAATGCTGATGCGGCGCGCGAAAAACTGGCCGCCCATCAGGGATTCTTACGCGCTGCGTTAGCTGATTCATCGAGGTAACTATGGATAAGATGGCGACCCTTGCCAGCGATATTCTGCTGGGAATAGGCGGAGAACAAAATATTCTGCGTCTGGAAAATTGTATGACGCGCGTCCGGGTGGAAGTGAAAGACGATACGCTGTTGGATATCCCGCATCTGAAACAGCTACCGGGCGTCAGTGGCTATGTGAAGCAGGGGGCGCAGCATCAGATCATCGTCGGACCCGGAAAGGCGGCAAAGGTCGTTGATGCCATGCGAGCGCTGTTGGCGCAGGGGAGCGCGCGCCCGGCAGTCGATGACATTGAGCGCACGAAATCGCAGGCCAAAGCAAAGTACAAAGCGCCGATGAGCGATGCGCTACGCAAGCTGGCGAATGTTTTTATTCCCCTGATCCCGGCGTTTATCGCCTCCGGTTTAATCACCGGCATCATTAACATTCTCAAACGCCCGGATATCGTCGGCGATTTCGCCACCCATTACCCCAACATGCTGGGGCTGATGGGGATATTCGGCAGTGCAGTTTTCGCCATCATGAACATTCTGGTGGGGGTGAATACCGCCAAAGTCTTCGGTGGTTCGCTGGCGATGGGCGGCGTGATGGCGGGCATTCTGTCGAGTCCGCAACTGGCGCAAATTACGCTGTTTGGTGAAGCGCTCCAGCCAGGCCGTGGTGGGGTGATTGCCGTGCTGCTGGTGGTGGCGCTGATGTGCTGGATCGAGCGTAAATTCCGCGACGTGTTACCCGGCTCGCTGGAGCTTATCCTCAATCCGCTACTGACGACCATCATCACCGGCTCGATTGCGATTGTGGCGCTGCAACCGCTGGGCGGCTGGATTTCGGAGTCTATTGCTCACGGCGCGTCCTGGGCTATCGATCGCGGCGGCTTTCTGGTCGGCGCGGTTCTGGCGGGAACCTTCCTGCCACTGGTGCTGACGGGGCTGCATCAGGGGCTGGTGCCGATTCACGTTGAGCTGGTGCAGGCGCATGGCTATAACGCGCTCTTTCCCATTCTGGCGATGGCGGGCGTCGGGCAAGTGGGCGCGGCAATTGCCGTGCTAATGAAAACCCGTAACGCGCGGTTGAAAAAAGTGATTAAGGGGGCGTTACCGGTGGGATTACTCGGTATTGGCGAACCGCTGATTTTTGGCGTCACGCTTCCCCTGGGCAAACCGTTTATTGGCGCCTGTCTTGGTGGCGCAGTAGGCGGAGCGCTGATCAGCTACTGGAAGGTCGCCACCGTCATCACCTTCGGTATTTCCGGATTACCGCTGGCGTTAACGATTGTTGCCGGAAAAGTGATGTTCTATCTGTTAGGCTATTTAGTAGCAGTGATAGCCGGGTTCCTGTTTACCTGGCTGTTAGGATTCAACGATCCCGAGGAGTAAGGTTTGACCAATCACGCGCGTCGTGTCGTCTTTTTTGATTTGGATGGTACGCTACATCAGCAGGATATGTTTGGCAGTTTCCTGCGCTATCTGTTGCGTCGCCAGCCGCTGAATGCGCTGCTTGTGCTGCCGTTGTTGCCCGTGATTGTCGGTGCGTTATTGATTAAAGGACGCGCTGCGCGCTGGCCGATGAGTCTGCTGTTGTGGGGATGTACCTTCGGCCACAGCGAGGCCAGTCTACAGGCCAGGCAGGCCGATTTTGTTCGATGGTTCCGACAGAACGTTACGGCGTTTCCTCAGGTACAAGAGCGTCTGACCACCTATCTGCTCAGCTCCGATGCCGATATCTGGCTCATCACCGGTTCGCCGCAGTCGCTGGTGGAACAGGTTTATGTTGATACGCCGTGGCTGCCGCGCGTGAATCTGATCGCCAGCCAGATGAAGCGGGGGTACGGCGGTTGGGTACTGACCCTGCGCTGTCTGGGGCATGAAAAAGTCGCACAGCTGGAGCGTAAAATCGGCACGCCACTGCGCCTTTACAGCGGCTACAGCGACAGCAATCAGGACAACCCGCTGCTCTATTTTTGCCAGCACCGCTGGCGCGTCACGCCTCGTGGAGAACTCCAGCAACTGGAATAGTTGAAAGACGAAGGGTATCGCGACCCTGTATAATGCGCCCGCAATGATTACCGGAGTAACCCTTTTGTCAGATGTTGAATTTAGTCACGAATACTGGATGCGTCATGCGTTAACGCTGGCGAAGCGCGCCTGGGATGAACGTGAAGTCCCGGTCGGTGCCGTATTAGTGCACAACAATCGCGTGATCGGTGAAGGCTGGAACCGCCCGATTGGCCATCACGATCCCACCGCGCACGCAGAGATCATGGCGCTACGTCAGGGCGGCCTCGTCCTGCAAAATTATCGTCTGATTGACGCGACGCTGTATGTGACCCTTGAGCCGTGCGTCATGTGCGCTGGTGCGATGGTACACAGCCGTATCCGCCATGTGGTGTTCGGCGCGCGCGATGCAAAAACCGGCGCTGCCGGTTCGCTGATGGATGTTCTGCATCATCCGGGAATGAACCATCGCGTTGAGGTCACTGAAGGAATATTGCGTGAGGAGTGTGCGACGCTGCTCAGCGATTTCTTCCGCATGCGCCGTCAGGAGATCAAAGCGTTGAAGAAAGCCGCAAGCCAGTAGGCATTGCGGTTCTGTTTACTCTTTGTCCTCTTTCTTCTGCGGTAAACGCAGCAGCGACGGCGAGTGCGTCAGATAACTGGATGACGATTGCGACAGGAAGGCGGCGAGTGGTCGCCGCTGTTTGCCAAATTCCGTTGGTGAGACGACCGGATACTCTTGTGCCAGTTTCATCTCTTCAGCCAGTTGCTTTTCTTTCTCCTGCAAATAGCCCTGCAGGCTTATCTGATATTTACGGATGTTTTCAACGTAGGCGTAGGCCTCATGTCCGCGCGCATAGCCGTAGGTCAGCTTGCTGTAATACTGTTTTTGACTGAGCAACGGCAGACGCTGTTTGACGTCTGCCCAACTGTCCGGGTTTCCCTTCGTTTTGGCTGTCAGCGCCCGCGCATCAAGCATATGCGCATAACCCATGTTATAGGCCGCCAGCGCAAACCAGATACGCTCGTTCTCGGGTACGGTGTCCGGCACTTTACTCATCATGTCCTGTAAGTAGCGTGCTCCACCGCTGATGCTCTGCTCAGGATCGGTTCTGTCGGTCAGACCGAGACTTTGTGCGGTGTTTTTGGTGAGCATCATCATGCCGCGCACGCCGGTTGGTGATGTGGCCTGCGGATCCCAATGCGATTCCTGCCAGGAGATCGCCGCAAGCAGCTGCCAGCCAATCTCCTGGGCGTGTTTTTCAAACAGAGGTTTCAGGTCGGGGAGCATGGCATCAACCGCGCGCAGAAAGGTGCGGGTATCGACATAGTCAAAATCATCGCCGTGCCCCAGATATTTTTCTTCGAGACGCGCCAGGGAGCCGTCCTCATTCATGCCGTTGAAGAAATCGAGCAGGGCGGCAGACAGCGTGTTGTCATCATCCAGCTGACTAAACCAGGTCACCGGCTGTTCGTCGGTGATATCCAGCGCAACAGCAAGTTCGGGATGAACGCGTTGGTAGAGGCTGATGGCGACAGAGTCGGCAATGGTGTAATCCAGCTGTCCGGCAATCACCGCATCCAGCAGTTCCGTTGAGCCTTTTTTCTCATCGATCCGCCAGCTCAGCTCAGGGTATTTTGTCTGTTTCAGCGTTTGCAGATCGTTTGCCACCACGTGTCCCGGCGTGATAGTGAGTTGACTTTCCGTCACGCTGGCCAACGTACGGGGACGATACTGACCCACTTTGTAGACCAGTTGCTGGGATACCGAATAGTAAGTCGGCCCTGGCTGATAGTTTTTCACTCGTTCACTGTTGTAGACCAGCCCGGCCGCCAGCAGGTCGGCGTCACCATTATCCAGATCGTCAAACAGCTGGCTGATGTTCTGGCGGACGGTAATCTTCAGTTTTACCCCCAGATAGCTGGCGAACTGCTGCGCCAGCTCGTAATCGAGCCCGTACGGCTTACCGTCGAGTTTCGCCCAGGTGAGCGGCGACTCAATTGTGCTCACGCGCAACTCTCCCCGCGACTGGATCGCGGCGATACGATTATCGGCTTTACCGAACCAGGGGATAGAGGGCCAGAGGGCCGCCGCCAGCAGCAGCGTCAGTATGCCGATGAACAGATAATTAATCTTTAATTTTTTCAATTAGTTAATTCTCTGAACCGTGCGTTGCCTCAGGATGGGAAAAAGAATAGAAAGGCCAGGAGTATTCATCAATGAGCGGCATTTTGCTTAAACTTGCGCCAGTTGGCAACTAATTACAGCCATTGGCAGCATCGTATGACAATAACGGCGGTGGATTTTATTTCGACGCAAACGGTTTCGTCGGCGGCTCAGATTCTTTATAATGACGCCCGTTTCCCCACTTGGGCACACCGAAAGCTTAGCTTAGAAGACGAGAGACTTATGATGGAAATTCTACGTGGTTCGCCTGCACTGTCCGCATTCCGTATTAACAAACTGCTGGCACGTTTTCAGGCTGCCAACCTCCAGGTAAGCAATATTTACGCCGAGTACGTCCATTTCGCTGACCTGAACGCTCCGTTGAACGAGGATGAGCACGCGCAGCTTGCCCGTCTGCTGAAATACGGTCCCAGCCTGAGCAGCCACACCCCGGAAGGGAAACTGCTACTGGTGACGCCTCGCCCTGGCACCATCTCCCCCTGGTCTTCCAAAGCGACAGATATCGCCCATAACTGCGGTCTGCAACAAATTGACCGTCTGGAACGCGGCGTCGCTTATTACGTTGAGGCCTCCACGCTAAGCGCTGAGCAGTGGCAGTGGGTTGCCGCTGAACTGCACGATCGAATGATGGAGACGGTGTTCTCTTCGTTAACCGATGCGGAAAAACTGTTTGCTCACCATCAGCCGGCGCCGGTTGCAAGTGTTGATCTGCTGGGTGAAGGCCGTCAGGCGCTGATTGATGCTAACCTGCGTCTCGGTCTGGCGCTGGCGGATGACGAAATTGATTACCTGCAGGACGCGTTTACCCGACTGGGGCGCAACCCGAACGACATCGAACTCTACATGTTTGCGCAGGCGAACTCTGAGCACTGCCGTCACAAGATTTTCAACGCCGACTGGATCATCGATGGCAAGCAACAACCGAAGTCGCTGTTCAAGATGATCAAAAACACCTTTGAAACCACACCGGACCACGTGCTTTCCGCGTATAAAGATAACGCGGCGGTGATGGAAGGGTCTGAAGTGGGGCGTTACTTTGCCGACCACGCGACCGGTCGCTATGACTTCCACCAGGAGCCGGCGCACATCCTGATGAAGGTGGAAACCCATAACCACCCGACGGCGATCTCGCCGTGGCCGGGGGCGGCGACTGGTTCCGGCGGTGAAATCCGTGATGAAGGGGCAACCGGACGCGGCGCGAAGCCAAAAGCGGGTCTGGTAGGCTTCTCCGTTTCTAACCTGCGCATTCCGGGCTTTGAGCAGCCGTGGGAAGAAGACTTCGGCAAGCCAGAGCGTATTGTGACCGCGCTGGATATCATGACTGAAGGCCCGCTGGGCGGCGCGGCGTTTAACAATGAATTTGGTCGTCCTGCGCTGAACGGCTATTTCCGTACTTACGAAGAAAAAGTGAACAGCCACAATGGCGAAGAGCTGCGCGGCTATCACAAGCCGATCATGCTGGCGGGCGGGATTGGTAACATTCGTGCCGATCACGTACAGAAAGGCGAGATCGTCGTCGGGGCGAAGCTGATCGTTCTCGGCGGTCCGGCGATGAATATCGGCCTGGGCGGCGGTGCGGCTTCCTCGATGGCCTCCGGCCAGTCTGACGCGGATCTTGATTTTGCCTCGGTACAGCGTGATAACCCGGAGATGGAACGCCGCTGCCAGGAAGTGATCGACCGCTGCTGGCAGTTGGGTGACGCCAACCCGATCCTGTTTATCCACGACGTTGGCGCCGGCGGTCTGTCGAACGCGATGCCTGAACTGGTTAGTGACGGCGGACGCGGCGGTAAATTCGAACTGCGTGACATCCTCAGCGATGAGCCGGGTATGAGCCCGCTGGAGATCTGGTGTAACGAGTCCCAGGAACGTTACGTGCTGGCTGTGGCGGCGGACCAACTGCCGCTGTTCGACGAGCTGTGTAAGCGCGAGCGCGCGCCGTATGCGGTAATTGGTGAGGCGACCGAAGAACAGCATCTGTCGCTAAACGATCGTCACTTCAACAACCAGCCTATCGATCTGCCGCTTGACGTACTGCTCGGCAAAACGCCGAAGATGACCCGCGACGTTCAGACGCTGAAGGCGAAAGGTGAGGCACTGGATCGTGCTGACATCACCATTGCGGATGCAGTTAAACGCGTTCTGCATCTGCCGACGGTGGCGGAAAAAACCTTCCTGGTCACCATTGGCGACCGTACTGTGACCGGGATGGTGTCTCGCGATCAGATGGTCGGTCCGTGGCAGGTGCCGGTGGCGAACTGCGCGGTGACCACCGCCAGCCTCGATAGCTACTACGGTGAAGCGATGTCGATCGGCGAACGTGCGCCAGTGGCGCTGCTCGACTTCTCCGCTTCTGCCCGTCTGGCGGTCGGGGAAGCATTGACCAATATCGCGGCAACGCAGATTGGCGATATCAAACGCATTAAGCTTTCCGCTAACTGGATGGCCGCAGCCGGTCACCCGGGCGAAGATGCCGGTTTATACGAAGCGGTGAAAGCGGTCGGTGAAGAACTCTGTCCGGCGCTGGGTCTGACGATTCCGGTGGGTAAAGACTCGATGTCGATGAAAACCCGCTGGCAGGAAGGCAACGAACAGCGCGAAATGACCTCGCCGCTGTCGCTGGTGATTTCCGCTTTTGCTCGCGTGGAAGATGTGCGTCATACCATCACCCCGCAGCTTTTTACTGAAGACAACGCGCTGCTGCTGATCGACCTGGGCCGTGGCCACAACGCGCTGGGTGCGACGGCGCTGGCGCAGGTATACCGCCAGCTTGGCGATACGCCGGCAGATGTGCGTGACGTCGCGCAACTGAAGGGCTTCTACGACGCGATGCAGGCGCTGGTGGCGCAACGTAAACTGCTCGCTTATCACGACCGTTCCGATGGCGGCCTGCTGGTGACGCTGGCGGAAATGGCCTTTACCGGCCACTGTGGGGTTCAGGCGGATATCGCCGCACTGGGCGACGATCGTCTGGCGGCGTTGTTCAACGAAGAACTTGGCGCGGTGATTCAGGTTCGCGCAGCGGATCGCGAGGCGGTGGAAGCACTGCTGGCGCAACACGGTCTGGGCGATTGCGTACATTACCTGGGTCAGGCCGTCACGGGCGATCGTTTTGTTATCGAAGCCAACGGTCAGACCGTCTTCAGCGAAAGTCGCACGACGCTTCGCATCTGGTGGGCCGAAACCACCTGGCAAATGCAGCGTCTGCGTGATAACCCGGAGTGTGCCGATCAGGAGCACGATGCGAAAACCAACGATGCCGATCCGGGCCTTAGCGCGAAGCTGACCTTTGATATTAATGACGATATCGCCGCACCGTATATTGCGACCGGTGCGCGTCCGAAAGTGGCGGTACTGCGTGAGCAAGGGGTGAACTCTCACGTCGAAATGGCTGCGGCGTTCCAGCGTGCAGGCTTTGACGCGATTGACGTGCACATGAGCGATCTGCTCGGTGGCCGCACGGGTCTGGGTAACTTCCAGGCGCTGGTGGCCTGCGGCGGCTTCTCTTACGGCGACGTACTGGGCGCGGGTGAGGGCTGGGCGAAATCAATTCTGTTCAACAACCGCGTGCGCGATGAGTTCGAAACCTTCTTCCATCGTCCACAAACGCTGGCGCTGGGTGTGTGTAACGGCTGTCAGATGATGTCGAATCTGCGTGAACTGATCCCGGGCAGTGACCTGTGGCCGCGCTTTGTGCGTAACCATTCGGATCGCTTTGAAGCCCGCTTCAGCCTGGTTGAGGTGACCCAGAGCCCGTCTCTGTTGCTGCAGGGCATGGTCGGGTCAATGATGCCTATCGCCGTCTCGCACGGAGAAGGGCGCGTTGAAGTTCGCGACGCAGCCCATCTGGCGGCGCTGGAAAGCAAAGGTCTGGTCGCACTGCGCTTTGTCGATAACTTTGGCAACGTAACGGAAACCTACCCGGCTAACCCGAACGGCTCGCCGAATGGGATTACCGCTGTCACCACGGAAAGTGGTCGTGTGACGGTGATGATGCCGCATCCGGAACGTGTGTACCGTACCGTCAGCAACTCATGGCACCCGGAAAACTGGGGTGAGGACGGTCCGTGGATGCGTATCTTCCGTAACGCCCGCAAGCAGTTGGGATAAACCTTCTGAAACAGAAAAACCCGGTGAAATAAACACCGGGTTTTTTTTACTGAACGGTATCAGTTGTTCGCGGTATCAAACCCAACGTTGATCAGAGCGGTGAGTTCATTGCTGGCAAATAGCCTTGCCCGGTAGCATTCTCCAGGAAACTCCGGATAGCCATCCAGCGAACAGATAAGATCGTAAATCGTTGCAATGAAATTCCCGCTGGCGTCGCTGATAAAGAAAGAACGCGCGTGGTTGGTATAGATAGTGTAGTTGTCATTGTGATCAAAAACCGCCCCCATGAAGTCCGTTACTTGTGGGACACGGGCTGATGCCAATGAAATAGGTTCTGCTGCTTTCGTGATGGTTCTGGCCGTTAAATCAACGGCGTAAAACAGAACACGAGCTTCCAGGGTTTGATACTGCTTTGCAGCGTCTGCATCCGCGTCGATAGGGCGGATAACAGGCTGACCATCAGACGTTATGCAAGAGCGGTTATCAAAGACAGAAAGGACAAACTTCCCTGCGTTGTAATCTGTGAGACTGGAAAATGCGCTATTACTGGTGACTAAAACGGTATGGCCGCCGTTTTCATTATCGCCAATTCCGGTTGTACTGATATTTATAACCGATTGATCTGCAGGGAATTGTGGGTTGAAACCGCCAGTATCGATTGTCCAGAGAATCCGGCCATCTTCTGGCGATACGCCAAAAGTAACCCCGGCTGAACGGGTGTGGACAATAATAGCCTCACTGTTTTCAGAGCCAGCTGGGATCCAGGAGAGTGAGTTAAGATGCGCATCATTGGTTGGGCTATTATTCAGAATCGAGGCGTTATCGAAGGCGCGAGTGTAATTTTTGGCCCAGATCATTTTCCCCGACTGTTCATTGAATTTTAAGATCCAGGCATCCTGTCTCATTGTAGATGTCGAACGATCCGGTATATCGTTACCGATCATATAAAGGTTATTTGCCGAATCCCAGGCTAGATCGTGCGTATTTGCGTAAAGATTGCCATCACTATCGCGTAAATCATATTCAAGGATTTCATTGCCAAGAATATCAATTTTAAAGAAGCGACGGCCATACCAATGTTCGTCCTCGTCGCTACCTATGTAAAAATACCCATCGTGCGTTCTTAACATTTGGTTGCGATAAGGTTGCGCGAAATAACAGCGGAGGTCACCGTTTTGGTCATAACCATCGCAATTGGTTGTCATTAACCAACTGTTTCCCCACACACTGGCAAATTTTGCGGGATCGTTTTGCTCAATGTTAAGATGAAAAATGGTCGCTTCACGATAAATTTGATCGCGTGTGCTAACCTGGATCGTACTGTTGAAAATTTCATTCCCCGCCTGATTTTTGAAAATGACCTGAACCTGGTTGTTATAATTAGCGTAAAGGCCAATCACCGGGATTTTAATTTCTGTCGTGGTATCGTCAATCAACTCGCTTGACGTGAAAGAAAAGTCTACGCTTGTCTGACTTGTCGTCCTTTTTAACACGGTATATGAAAATGTGGCTGGTACGTCCAGTTGAAACTTGAGCCAGGCAGCAAGCTGATTGTTTGCCGGAGCGAGCACTGTTCCAGTATAAATAATTGCCATAGTATCCACCTGATTAAATAAGATTAGTGTTTGACTTCACTTACGCGCATTTCATTGACTTGCTGAGGGTCGATGACGTTGCCTTTTTTCAGGTAATCAATCACCGCATCGGAGAGGTTATATCCGCCGCGGACCTGCTTATTTTTACCGTCGGTAAAAGCCATAAAACCATCACCGCCCGGCGCGAGGAAACTGTTGGTTGCCACGCGATAGGTTTGCGTATCGACAATGTTTTTGCCGTTAAGTGTAAATGTCGTCACGCGCTGGCCGACCGGTTTACGCGGGTCGTAGCGCATTTCAGCGCCTTTCGACATCTGTAATACGCCGTTGCTCAGTGACGCCCCATGCTCCATCAGATTGCGTAATGATTTACCCGTTAAATCCATCACGGTCAGTTCATTAGGGAACGGGAAGGCGCTAATAATATCGCCAAGCGTGAGGGGGCCAGGATTGAGATCGGCGCGTAAACCGCCCGAATTGGTCAGCGCAAGTTGCGCATCAGGCGCGGCGAACAGCATGGCATCGGTAAACAGGTTACCCAGCGATGAGGACTCGCCATAGGCCCGGGTCAACGCAATCGGCGTTTCACCCACTTTTTGGCTCACGGTTTCCGCGAGCTTTTTGTTCCAGCCATCAATCACCTTCTGCGTGACCGGATCGGGTTTCCATTCATCCGCATAAATTGTTTTCAGTTCAAAGCTTTTAACCGTGTGACGATGATTTTTTGTGTTGACATCCAGCACCAGTTTACCGATATCAATGCCACCGCTGTCGGTCGAGAGGATGAGGGTATTGCCCACTTTAATTGGTTCTGGCGTGCCAACATGCGCATGGCCAGTAATGAGAAGATCGAGGCCTTTGACCTGTTTTGCGGTCTGAATATCCTTATCCAGCGCACGTCTGACGTCCGCATTGCCGATGCTGGACTGGCGCGCCGGTGTGCCTTCGTGCATTAACGCGACGGTGATATCCACTTTTCCACGCAGCTCATCCAGATAGCGCTGTAGATACTTGACTTCATCACGCGCTTCAATTCCCTGGCGCATGGCTGACGACACCGTATCGTCGAAGGCAAACACACCGTGCAAACCGATGACACCGATTTTGACGCCGTCTTTTTCCACAATAGTGTACGGTTTATTCCAGAAGGGCAGAGTGCTGTTCTTAAAAAAGACGTTACCCAATAAAATAGGGAACGTCGCCTGGCTGAACTGCAAAAGGGTATTATCCCAGCCATGGTCAAATTCATGATTCCCGACAGAGGCCGCATCCACCGACATTGTATTCATTATATCGATAATTGCTTTTCCTTTAGTCAGGCTGCTTATATATGGACCGGTAAAATAATCACCGGCATCAAAATAAAACGTCGCCTTATTTTTAGCTTTTTCCTGTTTAACCAGTGTGGAAATATTAGCAAAACCGCCAATCTCCCGTTTACCTTCAGCAATATACGGCAGTTTATACGGTTCAACGTGGGCGTGGAGATCATTGGTATAGATGACGGTAACATCCTGTGCACAGGCATATCCCGCATATCCAGCGATGAGTAACGAGGCAATCAAGCGTTTTTTCATTGTTTATCCTTAACGTATAAATGAGAGTGCTATTGTCGTTTCCGCTTGCCTGGATTTTGTGAGGCTCCTCACGACAGTAAATCTGAATAACCGCCAGAGTTATTCGACTGACAAAATCAGTTGGTCGAGTGAAATGGAAATCCAGGACAAAATACATCTCAATGTTTGTAAAAGTTGGTCGTGCCCCAATCTCGGCGTGGCGGAAGCGGCTGACTATCTTTATCCCGTTTATCGTCTGGGGTATGCGGCGCTGGAATGCCAGAAATGTGGCAGTCTGCCCCCCTTATTTAATGAGCGTGAATTTAACCACTGGTTTGCACGGTTAATAAAAAATAAACCGGACGCAACCGGAACAGAATGCCCGCACTGCTCTGCCAGCGACGTGATTCGCTATGGGCGAACGCAGGCAGGTCATAGTCGATTCCAGTGTCGTCTTTGTCGGACGGTTTTTACTCCCCGACAGACGAAGCGCTGTTTCGAACGCACCATCGAGCCGTTTCTCTTGCGACTTCAGCAGGGTGATTACGCGGCAGAAACCACGCAATATCGACTGCTGGCGAAAGCGGTTAACTGGTGTGAGCAGCAAGCGCATCATGCTAACCGTGATGTGAAACGCGTTGCGACAAAGGTTCTGGCGTTGCCTTTCCAGGGACAGGCGGCAGAACAGCGGCTGTATGTGGTGATCAGCGCTGATGCCTGTTCTGGTCATATTCTCCAGGTCACAACTAACTACTGTGATGAGGCGGTAGGTGACTCTTTGCTTTATACCGGTTCGGCGAGTCCTGTGCCGCAAATGGCGCATGAGTGCTCGGTGGAGTCCCTTCGCTGGCAGGAAATGCAGTTCATGCAAAGATGTCAGTTTGATGAAATTCACTATGGCAGTGCGCGACTGAAAGGCAACGATCGCGGGTGTATCCTTCGCCCTGCGATCGCGATTCACGGTCATTTCCAGCGGTTGAAACGGCGGTTTCCTGCTATCACCGATCACTACCTGGCGCACGAGTGTGTGCTGCGTGGCGCAGCGATTACGGCCTGGTCAGCGGAAGTACAGCGTGGTACGACGAATCTGTGGTTTGTGCTGGAAGATGCCAACCCGCCATCCGGGACAGAGGCGGAGTACAGGCTGACAGGCAGGTGGAACATTGGGTGGTGGAACAATGTCTGGCAGCGGTGGAGTTGCGGCGGAGCGGATAAGATCGTCTGCTCATTAACCGGGCAAAAGCAGGCCGGGAACATTGCTCCGGTTTCTCTGCGCGCCAGCGATGTCTTTGTTCGCTGGCTGTATACGCACCCGTGGTCCTCGGGTCAGTCAGGATTAGGGCCGAAGGTGTTGAGCCGGCATGTCGTGTGCCTTGCGTATCTTTATAATCACTATCGTTAATTTGGTCTGTCGGGAATTCACGACAAATGCGCGCAAGGGGTGTCTTCAAAAAGAGACATATAACTTGTTGATTTTTATGGGGCTAAATCCATTTCGTTTAAGGTGTTGCTAATTGGCGACAGTTTGTATGAAAGTCGTTCACTGCATTAATCGATTAATTATCAATAAAAAACAATTAAATTCAGGGTGTTAATAATTTGTTTTGAATGTTGGCATAGTTACTGCATAATAGTAACCAGTGGCTCATTCACCTTCTTATGTCAGCCCCTTCGGGACGTGCTACATAAACTTCGAATGACGCACAACAAGGTGCCTGCCGTCCAACTTCTGATAATAGCGCTGCTTTATCAACCATCGGGCGAAACGTCGAGTTAGGCACCGCCTTATTCCATAACAAAGCCGGGTTCAGCCCGGCTTTGTTGTATCTGGCGTTTCCCTCAGTTAGCATCGTTCTATTCATCTCCTGTGAGAGTAATGCCTTGAAGCGCTGGTCTGTTTTTCCCCGGTCACTACGCCAACTGGTGACGCTGGCATTCCTGCTGATCCTGTTACCGCTGCTGGTCCTCGCCTGGCAGGCGTGGCAAAGCCTGAACGCGCTTAGCGCCCAGGCGGCACAGACTAACCGTACTACCCTTATCGATGCGCGTCGCAGTGAGGCGATGACCAATGCCGCCCTGGAGATGGAGCGTAGCTATCGTCAGTATTGCGTGCTTGACGATCCTACGCTGGCAAAGGTGTATCAGAGCCAGCGCAAACGCTACAGTGAAATGCTGGACGCCCATGCGGGTGTTCTGCCTGACGATAAGCTGTATCAGGCGTTACGTCAGGATCTGAACGACCTGGCGCAACTGCAATGCCGGAACAGTGGGCCTGAAACCGCCGCGGCCGCGCGACTGGAAGCATTTGCCAACGCCAATACCGAAATGGTGCAAGCGACGCGTACCGTGGTTTTTTCACGCGGGCAGCAGCTACAACAAGAGATTGCCGAGCGTGGACAGTTCTTCGGCTGGCAGGCGCTGGTATTGTTTCTGGTGAGTCTGGCGATGGTGCTGTTGTTCACGCGGATGATTATCGGGCCGGTAAAGGGCATTGAGCGGATGATCAATCGTCTGGGGGAAGGGCGATCGCTGGGCAATACCGTCACCTTTACCGGACCGCGCGAACTGCGTTCCGTTGGGCAGCGGATCATCTGGTTGAGCGAGCGCCTCTCCTGGCTGGAGTCTCAACGCCATCAATTTTTGCGCCATCTCTCCCATGAGTTGAAAACCCCGCTGGCCAGCATGCGTGAAGGCACCGAACTGCTGGCGGACCAGGTAGTGGGGCCACTGACGCCGGAACAAAAAGAGGTGGTTGGCATTCTCGATGACAGTAGCCGTAACCTACAAAAATTGATTGAACAACTACTTGATTACAACCGCAAACTGGCGGATAGCGCCATTGAAATGGAAAGCGTGGAGATTGAACCGCTGGTAGATATGGTGGTTTCCGCTCATAGTCTACCGGCTCGCGCTAAAATGATGCATACCGACATTGCGCTGGCGGCCGATCGCTGCCTGGCCGAGCCGATGTTACTGATGAGCGTACTGGATAATCTTTATTCCAATGCGGTGCACTATGGGGCTGAATCCGGTAACATCCGTATTCGCAGCCGCTTACAGGGATCAACCGTGTATATCGATGTTATCAACACCGGAACTCCTATTCCTGAAGCGGAAAGAACTATGATTTTCGAACCTTTTTTCCAGGGAAGTCATCAACGGAAAGGGGCAGTGAAAGGGAGCGGACTGGGGCTAAGTATCGCCAGAGATTGTATCCGCCGTATGCAGGGTGAGCTCTATCTTGTCGATGAACAGGCGCAAGAGGTTTGCTTCCGCATAGAACTGCCGTTATCTGCAACGAAAAACGACTAAATAATGCTAAGCCTGGTGAATATGCCACACGTTTTTTCTCACATTTTCCAACGTCTATTCTCCCGCCAGTTCATCCTGGCGGGAATGCCGTGCCTTGCGCTGATGGGGTGTACGCCGCATGCGGTGAAGCACATCACCGGGGATGCGCCGCAGGATGCCCTCCCGACGTATCAACTGGCGGATTATCTGTCTGTTGAGTGTACTGATATCTGGGCATTGCAGGGGCAATCGACGGATACCAACCCTCTTTACTGGCTGCGCGCCATTGACTGCGCAGATCGCCTGTTACCGGTGCAGTCGCGCAGCGAGGCCCGCTCGCTGAGTGACGACAGCTGGCAAAACGCTTTTAAGCGCGGCATCTTGCTGGCGAATGCCAAAATTACGCCGCTGGAGCGTCGCGAAAACGTCTCGCGACTGGATGCGTTCAGCCCGCAGATCCCGGCGCAGGTGCGCCCGCTTTATCAGGTCTGGCGCGACGGACAGTCGTTACAGCTCCAGCTCGCCGAAGAACGCCAGCGTTACAGCAAACTGCAGCAAACGACCGATGGCGATCTGGATACGCTGCGTCAGCAGCATCAGCACCTTCAGGCACAGCTCGATCTCACCACGCGTAAACTGGAGAACCTGACCGATATTGAGCGCCAGCTTTCCACCCGTAAACCGGCGGGAAATTACAATCCGGATGCGACGCATGGCGGCGACAAGTCTGAGGGACAAGCCCCGGAATCATCACAAGATGAGGTGACCCCATAATGAGTCGTAAACCGGCGCATTTACTGCTCGTGGATGATGATCCAGGCCTGTTAAAACTGCTGGGCATGCGTCTGACCAGTGAAGGCTATAGCGTGGTGACCGCAGAGAGCGGGGCAGAAGGGCTGCGTGTTTTGAACCGTGAAAAAGTGGATCTGGTGATAAGCGATCTGCGGATGGATGAGATGGACGGCATGCAGCTGTTCAGCGAGATCCAGAAGGTGCAGCCGGGAATGCCGGTCATCATTCTTACCGCCCACGGTTCGATTCCGGATGCGGTCGCGGCAACGCAAAAGGGCGTGTTCAGCTTCCTGACTAAACCCGTGGATAAAGATGCGCTGTATCAGGCGATTGACGAGGCGCTTGAGCAGTCGGCACCCGCCACGGATGATAGCTGGCGTGAATCGATTGTTACCCGTAGCCCGCTGATGCTGCGTTTGCTGGAGCAGGCGCGGATGGTGGCACAGTCCGACGTCAGCGTATTGATCAATGGTCAGAGCGGTACCGGGAAAGAGATCTTCGCCCAGGCTATTCACAATGCCAGCCCGCGCAGCAGTAAACCGTTTATTGCCATCAACTGTGGGGCGCTACCGGAACAATTGCTGGAGTCGGAGTTATTCGGCCACTCGCGCGGCGCGTTTACCGGCGCGGTGAGTAACCGCGAGGGGCTGTTTCAGGCGGCGGAAGGCGGGACGCTGTTCCTGGACGAGATTGGCGACATGCCCGCGCCGCTACAGGTCAAACTGCTGCGCGTCTTGCAGGAACGCAAAGTCAGACCGCTTGGCAGCAACCGCGACATCGATATTGATGTGCGTATTATCTCGGCAACCCACCGTGACTTGCCGAAAGCCATGGCGCGCGGCGAGTTTCGTGAAGATTTATACTACCGCCTCAACGTGGTAAGTCTGAAGATCCCGGCGCTGGCGGAGCGGACCGAAGATATTCCGCTGCTGGCAAATCATCTGCTGCGCCAGTCGGCGGAGCGGCATAAGCCGTTTGTGCGGGCGTTTTCGACGGATGCAATGAAGCGGCTAATGACCGCCAGTTGGCCGGGCAACGTGCGTCAACTGGTGAACGTGATTGAACAGTGCGTGGCGCTGACCTCTTCGCCGGTTATCAGCGATGCGCTGGTGGAACAGGCGCTGGAAGGGGAAAATACCGCGCTGCCGACTTTTGTTGAAGCGCGTAACCAGTTTGAACTGAACTATCTGCGCAAGTTGCTGCAAATCACCAAAGGCAATGTGACGCATGCGGCAAGAATGGCGGGCCGTAACCGGACGGAGTTCTACAAACTCCTGTCACGCCATGAGCTGGATGCAAACGATTTCAAAGAATAACGTTGCGTAATATGTTACGTTTACCCGATTAAAAGACAGGCGACCTTTTCAAGGACTAGCATGAAAAAGATTGATGCGATTATTAAACCCTTCAAGCTCGATGATGTTCGTGAAGCGCTGGCTGAAGTCGGTATTACCGGGATGACCGTCACCGAAGTGAAAGGCTTTGGGCGTCAGAAAGGGCATACCGAGCTGTACCGCGGCGCGGAATACATGGTGGATTTTCTGCCGAAGGTGAAAATTGAAATCGTCGTACCAGACGATATCGTTGAAACCTGCGTGGATACCATTATTCGCACAGCGCAGACGGGCAAAATCGGCGATGGTAAGATCTTCGTCTTTGATGTGGCGCGCGTGGTGCGTATCCGTACCGGTGAAGAAGACGACGCGGCAATTTAAGCCGCGCCGTGCGCATGCCGGATGGTGGCGTAAACGCCTTATCCGGCCCTGCATCCTATAGGCCGGATAAGCACAGCGCCATCAGGCATGACGTCATTACAAGACCTTATGCGGGCCGAAGCATTCGTAATGAATGTTTTCGTTTTTCACACCCAGCTCAACAAGCTGCTTCGCGGCAAACTGCATAAAGCCCACCGGACCGCACAGATAAAACTGCATCGCCGGATCGCTGATTGCGCCTTCCAGTTTGTTCAAATCCATCAGCCCAACGCTATCAAACGCGCCTTTCGCGCGATCGGCTTCGGTTGGCTCACGATACCAGGTGTGGGCGCTAAAGCGTGGCAGCATTTTACCCAGTTCACTCACTTCATCGGCAAACGCATGGACGTCGCCGTTTTCTGCGGCGTGGAACCAGTTGACCTGCGCGGTGTGGTTTGCTTTTGCCAGCGTATCCAGCATTGCCAGCATGGGCGTTTGACCGACGCCAGCAGAGATCAGGGAAACCGGCGTATTCGGGGTGACCGCCATAAAGAAATCGCCAGCAGGTGCGGCCAAATGCACGACATCGCCGATGTTCGCATGGTTATGCAGCCAGTTTGATACCTGACCGCCTTCTTCACGTTTCACGGCAATACGGTAGCTTTTACCATCCGCTTTACGGGTCAGAGAATACTGACGAATCTCCTGATGCGGGAAGCCTTCCGGTTTCAGCCAGACACCAAGATACTGGCCAGGCTGGTATTCGGCCACGGTGCCGCCGTCTACCGGTTCAAGTTCAAAGCTGGTAATCAGTGCGCTGCGCGGGGTTTTCGCTACGATCCGGAACGGACGCGTGCCTTCCCAGCCGCCGGTTTTACGGGCGTTTTCACTGTAGATTTGTGCTTCGCGGTTGATAAAGACATTCGCCAACACGCCGTAGGCTTTGCCCCACGCATCCAGCACGTCCTGGCCTGGACTGAACATTTCGTCGAGGGTCGCCAGCAGGTGTGTACCGACAATGTTGTACTGCTCAGGTTTTATCTGAAAGCTGGTGTGCTTTTGGGCGATTTTCTCAACTGCAGGCAGCAGGGCAGGCAGATTCTCAATATTGCTGGCATAAGCGGCAATGGCATTAAACAGGGCTTCACGCTGATCGCCATTACGCTGGTTGCTCATGTTAAAAATTTCTTTGAGTTCAGGGTTATGAGCGAACATGCGATCGTAAAAATGGGCGGTCAGTTTGGGGCCGGTTTCTACCAGCAGGGGAATGGTGGCTTTTACAGTGGCGATGGTTTGGGCGTCAAGCATACGGTCTTCCTTTATGTGAATCTTTAATGATGTATGTCAAATGCATCTTATAAAAAATATCCCTGCTTTGTAAATGGTTCTTTGACGCTTTACGTGTTAAACGTTACAACGTGAAAAATCTGCATCACAAACCTGAAAAGAAATCCGTTGAAATTCGTAAGGTCTTCATTCCGCAAAGCCTTGTGTCCTGTGAAGGTAATCGTTTGCGTAAATTCCTTTGTCAAGACCTGTTATCACAGAATGATTCAGTTATACTGTTGCCCGTTGTCCAACAGGACCGCCTTTTAAGGCCAAAAATTCTATCGTTAGCTGAGTCAGGAGATGCGGATGTTAAAGCGTGAAATGAACATTGCCGATTATGATGCCGAACTGTGGCAGGCTATGGAGCAGGAAAAAGTACGTCAGGAAGAGCACATCGAACTGATCGCCTCCGAAAACTACACCAGTCCGCGTGTCATGCAGGCGCAGGGCTCTCAGCTGACTAACAAATACGCTGAAGGATATCCGGGCAAGCGCTACTACGGCGGCTGCGAATACGTCGATATCGTTGAGCAACTGGCGATTGATCGCGCCAAAGAACTGTTTGGCGCAGACTACGCTAACGTACAGCCGCACTCCGGCTCTCAGGCTAACTTCGCGGTCTACACCGCGCTGCTGCAACCCGGTGATACCGTTCTGGGTATGAACCTGGCGCAAGGCGGCCACCTGACTCACGGCTCTCCGGTGAACTTCTCTGGCAAACTGTACAACATCGTACCTTACGGTATCGATGAGTCCGGTAAAATTGACTACGAAGAGATGGCGCAACTGGCGCAGACGCACAAACCGAAAATGATCATCGGTGGCTTCTCAGCTTATTCCGGCGTGGTTGACTGGGCAAAAATGCGTGAAATCGCTGACAGCATCGGTGCGTACCTGTTCGTTGATATGGCCCACGTTGCGGGTCTGATTGCCGCAGGCGTTTACCCGAACCCGGTTCCGCATGCACACGTTGTGACCACCACCACCCACAAAACCCTGGCGGGTCCGCGCGGCGGCCTGATCCTGGCGAAAGGCGGTGATGAAGAGCTGTACAAAAAACTGAACTCTGCCGTTTTCCCAAGCGCGCAGGGCGGCCCGTTGATGCACGTGATTGCCGGTAAAGCGGTTGCACTGAAAGAAGCGATGGAGCCAGAGTTCAAAGTCTACCAGCAGCAGGTTGCGAAAAACGCCAAAGCGATGGTGGAAGTGTTCCTGAACCGTGGCTACAAAGTGGTGTCCGGCGGTACTGAAAACCACCTGTTCTTGCTGGATCTGGTGGACAAAAACCTGACCGGTAAAGAAGCTGACGCCGCGCTGGGTCGTGCCAATATCACCGTGAACAAAAACAGCGTGCCGAACGATCCGAAGAGCCCGTTCGTCACTTCTGGTATCCGTATCGGTTCTCCGGCCATTACGCGTCGCGGCTTTAAAGAAGCGGAAGCGAAAGAGTTGGCGGGCTGGATGTGTGACGTGCTGGACAACATCAATGATGAAGCGGTGATTGAGCGCATCAAAGGGAAAGTTCTGGATATCTGCGCACGCTTCCCGGTTTACGCATAATTCCGTTTTGCTGCAAGCAAAAGGCCGCCGATGCGGCCTTTTTTCTTTTTAGCGCCGGTCAATGGAAATCGCGCCCGGCCCCGTCAGTGCCAGCAGCAGGAAACCGCCTGCGATACTGACATTCTTATAGAAGTTAATCATATTCGGTCCCACCGCATCACCGGTCATATTCCAGAAGTGATGGCCGATCACGGCGGTACCCAGCGTATAGAAAACGAAAATAATCGCCAGTGGACGCGTGAAAAAGCCCAGCACAATCAGTATCGCTGCCGGAACCTCCATAACAACGGCAATGATCGCAGCAAGCATCGGCGCAGGGGTACCGAGAGACGTCATATACTGTACGGTACCGTCGAACCCTGTCAGTTTCGGAAAGCCAAAAATAATAAACAGAATTGCCAGCGCAATACGGGCAATCAATAAAAACAGATGGCGTGATTCTCCAAAATCAAAATAACGTAACGTGTTCATAGCAGGCTCATTAGCATGAGTAACGTACTTTAAAACTACTACACAACCCCGAGGCTCGCCATTCGCGCCATAAGCTTATATTTCGTTCAGTTGCGACTCCACGTACAGATAGCCAATGCCCATCAGTTGCTGGGCGCGGGTCAGCGTGCCAAAGCTAATTTGCGTCGCTTTCGCCCGCGGGTTATCGCCGTGATCGAAAGGGTTAAATCCCGTCTGTTGCCGTAGCGTATTGAGCCAGGATTCACCGAAGGCGCAACTGCGTCCGTACAGCCAGATCTGGTTGATATTCAGGATATTAAGAAAGTTATACAGGCTTAAACCAATCGCGCTGGCTGCATGTTCCACCCATGCCTGAATGCGTACATCACCCTTGCGCCAGGCGTCGATCAGTAAATCCGTGGTCAGCGTTTCCGGATCCCTTCCCGGCACTGGCTGCGCCTTCATCCAGACTCTGGCCTGCTTTTTCAGCGCGCTCAGGGAGGCGACGGTTTCCAGACAGCCGTAACGACCGCAGTCGCAGGCGATCCCGTCGGGGTTAACAATGGTATGCCCAATCTGACCGCTGCCGTACAGGCTACCGCGCCAGATATTGTCGTGAATGACGAACGATGAGCCAATGCCGTAATCGACGTTAATCACGCAGAAGTCCTCGTTGGCCGCCGGGTTTTGCCACTTTTCCGCCAGCGCCAGCATCACGCAGTCGTTGTCGAGGCGGACCTGTATACCGAGTCGTTCCTCCAGCAGATACTTGATTTCCACCGGCGTTTTCCACGGCGCCTGTGGCATCGTTTTCGACGCACCGGTGATCGGATCCACCTGACCGTGGACGCCCAGCGCGAGGTTGATCGTGGTGTCGGGATAGCGCTGACGCCAGCGCCGCCAGTGGTTGGCTATTGCGGCAAGCAGCGCGTCAGGCGTCGCGGCGTTAATCACCTCATGCTGCCAGTCGCCAACCGCCACCAGACGCGCATCGGCCAGCTGGCTGGTCAGACTGGTCGGGGTGACGTTGATACACAGCGTCCACGCGCCCTGTACCGGCAGATGAAAACTCCCGTTGCTGAGCCCGCGCTGGCTCAGCGTTTCACGGGAGTGGCACAGCCGTCCTTCGTCCAGCAATTCTTCAAGAATGTTACTCACCGCCGGAATCGACAGGCCGGTGAGCTGCGCCAGCTGCGATTTACTGAGCTGCTTTTCGCGCCACAAATGCGACAGGAAGATCTGTTTATTCGCCTGTCTGACACGGGCGTTATTGAATCCCGAACGCTGCATACACTTAACTCCCTTAACTATATTGCGTGAGCATTGCGCATTTTACCGCCAGTTAACTGCCACACAATAGCCACAAGATGACATTTTACTTTTGTTTATTGAGTGGAGGCAGCATGTACGGTTCAGTTAAGGTCTGGCAGGAAACCCTCTCACTACCGACCTGGACGGTGGGTGAGGAAGATCCGAACCCGATGTTTCTGGAAAAACGGGTTTATCAGGGCTCCTCAGGTGCGGTTTACCCCTACGGCGTGATCGACACCCTGACCGGCAAGCGCGAGATGCGCGATTACCAGGCCGTGTGGATGGAAAACGATTTTATCCGCGTCATGCTGCTGCCCGAACTGGGGGGGCGTATTCACCGTGCGTATGACAAAGTGCAGCAGCGCGATTTTGTCTATTACAACGAAGTGGTGAAGCCTGCGCTGGTTGGCCTGTTGGGGCCGTGGATCTCCGGCGGGATCGAATTTAACTGGCCGCAGCACCATCGCCCCACCACTTTTATGCCGGTAGATTTTACACAGCGGGCAGGGGAACACGGCGAACAAACCGTCTGGATGGGTGAAGTGGAGCCGATGCGCGGTCTGCAGGTGATGACTGGATTCACCCTCTACCCGGATCGCGCGTTGATAGAAATCACCGGTAAAGTCTTCAACGGCAACGCCACGCCACGTCATTTTTTATGGTGGGCGAACCCGGCGGTGAAGGGCGGCGACGATCATCAAAGCGTGTTCCCGCCTGATGTCACGGCGGTGTTCGATCACGGCAAGCGCGATGTCTCCGCTTTTCCGATCGCTACGGGCACCTATTACAAAGTTGACTACTCGGCAGGGGTGGATATCTCCCGCTATAAGAATGTGCCGGTGCCGACTTCGTACATGGCGGAAAAATCGGACTATGATTTTGTCGGTGCTTGGCATCACGGTGAGCGCGGCGGGTTGCTCCATGTTGCCGATCATCACATCTCGCCGGGGAAAAAGCAGTGGAGCTGGGGTTACGGGGATTTTGGCGTGGCCTGGGATCGTAACCTGACCGATGAGAATGGCCCGTACATCGAATTAATGACCGGGGTGTTTACCGACAACCAGCCGGATTTCACCTGGCTTGCACCTTTTGAAGAGAAGGTGTTCGTCCAGAACTTCCTGCCATACAGTGAATTAGGAATGGTGCAAAACGCCAGTACCGACCTGGCGTTGCGACTGGTGCGTGATGAAAGCCAGCTGTCCGTTGGTGTCTATGCGGTTGCGCCATTGCAGGATGTGCAAGTGACGCTCAGTGCAGACGGCGCGCCTTTCTTCGAAACCACGCTGACGCTGGCACCGGGGAAAAGCTGGCTAACGACGCTTGCCGATTCGGGCTATGCGCGGATCACCATGACGGTCACCCGTCACGACGGTCAGACATTGCTGCAATACGAAGAGCATATTGCTGACGATTTGCCGCTGCCCTCGGCGGCAACGGCCCCGGCACAGCCGGAGGCATTATCTAACACTGATGAACTTTACTTTATCGGTCAGCATCTGGAGCAGTACAACCACGCCAGTCGTTACGCCGGGGATTACTATCGCCGGGCGCTGGAAATGGATCCGCTGGATTACCGCAACAACGTTGCGCTGGGGACGCTGGCGCTGAACCAGGCTGACTGGGCGCAAGCTGAACGCTGCGCGAAAGCGGCATTAGCGCGGGCGCATCACCTGAACAAAAACCCGCGCGATGGTGAAGCCAGTATGCTGTTAGCCGCTGCGCGGGAGCGCCAGGGCGATTGCCAGCAGGCCTGGGATCATTACTACAAGGCGAGCTGGAGCGGAAACTGTCGCGACGCGGCCTTCTGGGCACTGGCCCGGCTTGCGATGGCGCGTGGCGATCATGCAGATGCACTGGCAAAAGTAACGCAGAGTTTGCGCTTTAACGGCAGCAACAATCTGGCGATGGGACTGAAAGCGCTGGTACTGGCAGAACTGGGGCGCACGTCTGAGGCGCTGAAGTACATCGAGCAGCAGCGTAATGACTATCCGCTTAGCTACGTGCTGCACTATGCCCGCTGGGCGATACGCCGGGATGAACCGTCGAAAACGGCGCTTATCACTATTACCGGTCGCCGAGGTACTAACGCCTGCGAACTGGCAGGATGGCTACTCTCTTTCGGTCAAAAAGCTGCAGCCCGCGAACTGCTGGAACTGCTGGACAGTCAGGAAACGCTGCCGTTGCTGTGGCGGGCGTCGCTGAGCGACCATCCGCAGCCGTTCATCGCCCAGGCGCGTGCTTGCCTGCCTAACCGGGTACGTTTCCCGAATACCCTCGACGAAGTACAGATGCTGCAAACGCTGGAGCATAGTGCTTACGCCCGCTATCTGTTGGGCTGCTTCTGGTACAGCAAACGCCGCTACGAAGAGGCGCTTACCTGCTGGCAATTTACCCTGCAACAGGAGCCTGAATTTGCGCCTGTGCACCGTCTGCTGGGGATTTATGCGTGGAACAAACAGCACGATGGCGTCAAGGCACACCAGTATTTGTCACAGGCCGTGGCGCTGGAACCTGATAACGCCCGTTTCCTGTTTGAACTGGATTACCTCAATAAACTCCTGGCGACGCCTGCCGAACAGCGTCTGCAACAGCTGGAATCGCGTAAGGCGGTGGTGTTCCAGCGTGACGATTTAACCGTGGAGTTGCTCAGCCTGTGGAACGGACTGGGCCACTACGATGATGCCGCGAAGGTGCTTGGCGAGCGCGTATTCCACCCCTGGGAAGGGGGCGAGGGGAAAGCGACCGGGCAGTACCTGCTGAACCAGATGCATCGGGCGCTGGCGGCGATCGGCAAAGAGGAATTCTCCGACGCGGTCAGTCTGCTACAACAGGCGCTGATCTATCCGCATAACCTGGGGGAAGGGCGCTTACCCGGACAAACCGATAACGATATCTGGTATCTGTTGGGCTATTGCGCTCAGCGTCAGGGATATCATGACGAAGCGCATCGTTACTTTGCCCGTGCCACCCGTGGCGGAAGCACGTTGGATGCCGGACGCTACTACAACGATCAGCCCGTGGACTATCTCTTCTGGCAGGGCATGGCGCTGAAACAGCTGGGTGAACGTGACGACGCAGAGCAACTTTTCCGCAGCTTCCTGCAATGGGTGACATCACAACGTGACCACGTGCCGGAGGTGGATTTCTTCGCCGTCTCATTACCGGATCTGGTGGTGCTCGATACGCCGGCGGAGGCAAAGCACCAGCAGCACTGCCTGTTTATTACCGCGTTGGGGCATCTGGGGCTTGGGGATTTATCCGCCTGCCAGCAGGCGCTTGACGCACTTCTGCAACAGAACCCGGCGCATGACAAAGCTCTGCTTGTGCGCCATGTCATCAGACTGGAGTTATTGCACTAAACCCTGAACCGGTGGCGGTAACGCCACCGGAAACCTACTGTTCCCTGCGTTTCCCTGAAAGAGGAATCATAATAAATAACGCGCAGACACATTTGAAAATCGGCTACGTCTGGACTATCTGTCTGGTCGCAGCCTGTGGTGGTTTGCTGTTTGGCTACGACTGGGTGGTGATTGGTGGGGCAAAGCCTTTTTATGAAGCGTACTTCTCGATAACCGATCCGGCGCAGTCCGGCTGGGCGATGAGCTCCGCGCTGGTGGGCTGTATTTTTGGCGCGTTGATTTCGGGCTGGTGCGCCGATAAATTTGGCCGAAAAATGCCGCTCATCCTCTCTGCTATTCTGTTCAGCGCCTCGGCATGGGGAACCGCCGTTGCCAGCAACTTCGACATGTTCGTGGTTTACCGCATTGTTGGCGGCGTCGGGATTGGCCTGGCGTCAGCGCTCAGTCCGCTGTACATCGCCGAAGTCAGTCCGGCGGAAAAACGCGGACGTTTTGTGGCGGTGAACCAGTTGACCATTGTCATTGGTGTTCTGGCGGCGCAACTGATCAACCTGATGATCGCTGAACCCGTTGCCACAGGGGCGACACAGCAGGCAATTGTTGAGAGCTGGAACGGGCAGATGGGCTGGCGCTGGATGTTTGGCGCGGAACTGGTTCCCGCGTTGGCCTTTCTGGTGCTGATGTTTTTCGTCCCGGAATCCCCGCGCTGGCTGGTGAAGGCGGGTAAACCGGAGCGTGCGCGTGCCATGCTGCAACGCATTGGCTCTGCGGAGTACGCCGGACAGACGCTAAAAGAGATCGAACACACGCTGCTCAAAGATAATCACAGAGTCGCATGGTCCACGCTGCTGCAACCGCAGATCAAACCGATCGTGATCATCGGCATGGTGCTGGCGGTCTTCCAGCAGTGGTGCGGGATCAACGTGATCTTTAACTACGCGCAGGAAATTTTCGCCTCTGCCGGTTTCGACATCAACGGTACGCTGAAATCGATCGTTGCCACCGGCATTATCAACCTGGTCTTTACCCTCGCCGCACTGCCGCTGGTGGACAAAATTGGGCGGCGCAAGCTGATGCTGTTCGGCGCATCCGGCCTGACGGTGATTTATGTGTTGATTGCCGGTGCCTACGGGATGGGGATTATGGGCTGGCCGGTGCTGGTTCTGGTGCTGGCGGCCATTGCCATTTATGCCCTGACGCTGGCACCGGTCACTTGGGTGCTGCTGTCTGAAATCTTTCCTAACCGCGTGCGCGGGCTGGCGATGTCGCTGGGTACGCTGGCGCTGTGGATTGCCTGTTTCCTGTTGACCTATACCTTCCCGCTGCTCAATGCCGGGCTGGGTGCCGCCGGGAGTTTCCTGCTCTACGGCGTGATTTGCGCAATGGGATATGTGTATGTGCTGCGTAATGTACCGGAAACAAAAGGCGTAACGCTGGAAGCGCTGGAAGAACAACTGGCGGCGAGACATTTGAAAGCCAGCCCGTCGGCACAGCCAAAAAGCGTGCGCTGATGACCACGCCGCTGACGCTGCATAACGCGCATCTGCGGATGCGCGTGGATCCTCAAGGCGGCGCGCTGTTGTCGCTGTTTTCGTTACAACATCAACAACCGGTTCTACGCGAAAGCGAGGGAAAAACCGCCGGTGATGGCGGGCTGTTTCCGATGCTGCCGGTTGCCAATCGCGTGGCCGGTAACCGCTTCAGCCAGCGCGGAACCGAGGTGCAATTGCCGTTATATGAGGCCGACGACGCGTTTTTCCTGCACGGTGACGGCTGGCTTAAACGCTGGGAAGTGACGGCGGCGACCGATGATAGCTGTTCGCTGCGTCTGCGCAGTCAACTGGCATGTGGCTATGATTATCAGGCGGAACTGCAGTATGTGCTTGACGCGTCAGTATTCAGGGCGTCGCTGACGATCGCCCATCTGGGCAAGCGCCCCATGCTGTACGGCTGCGGTTTCCACCCGTTTTTTGTCTTTGATGCGCGAAGCACCGTGCAGTTTTCTGCCAGCGGTTACTGGCCGGAAGGCGAGCACCATTTGCCGCTGGCCTGGCAGAGTGAACTGCCGACGGAGGCTGATTTTACCAGGGCGCAGTATGGCGCGGATCGCTGGCTAAATGTGGGGTATTCCGGCTGGAGTGGGCAGGCGATCATTCAACGTAATGTGATGCGTGTCACGATTTCTGCGCAAACTCCCTGGCTTATGCTTTTCAGAATGCCAGGTGAGTCATTTCTTTGTCTGGAACCGCAGACGCATCCGGTGAATGCCCACCACATGCCGGGGCAGCCGGGATTGCGGATGTTAGGCTCTGGAGAACAGTGCCGTTTCGCGATGGAGATTCGCGTTGATTAGCGACAAAACGTTGTTATGTTGCTGTTAATGTTCACTTGCGCCAGCCTGCGTTTATCGCCAGACTATCGCCTCCACACGGGAGGGGATCATGTCTTTGCACTCCACGCGCTGGCTGGCGCTCGGTTACTTCACCTATTTTTTTAGCTACGGGATTTTTCTTCCCTTCTGGAGCGTCTGGCTTAAAGGGCTTGGCCTCACGCCGGAGACGATCGGCCTCTTATTGGGCGCTGGTCTGGTCGCCCGTTTTCTTGGCAGTTTGATCATTGCCCCGCGGGTCAGCGATCCATCACGGCTGATCTCCGCGTTACGCATTCTGGCGCTACTAACGCTGATCTTTGCGCTGGCCTTCTGGGCCGGAACCCATGTCGCCTGGCTGATGGTGGTAATGGTCGGCTTTAACCTCTTCTTCTCGCCGCTGGTGCCGCTCACGGACGCGCTGGCGAATACCTGGCAAAAGCAGATCACCATGGATTATGGACGGGTGCGTCTGTGGGGATCGGTCGCGTTTGTGATTGGTTCGGCGCTAACCGGCAAACTGGTCAGCCTGTTTGATTACCGGGCGATTCTGGCGCTGCTGACGCTGGGCGTCGCCTCAATGTTGCTGGGAATGCTGATTCGCCCCAGCGTGTTGCCCAAAGGGGAAAACCGTCACCAGGAGAGCGCTGGCTGGCCCGCCTGGCGTTCGCTGGTCACACAAAGCTGGCGCTTTCTGGCCTGCGTCTGTCTGTTGCAGGGGGCGCATGCCGCCTACTACGGTTTTAGCGCCATTTACTGGCAGGGGGCGGGGTATTCCGCGTCGGCGGTCGGCTATCTCTGGTCGCTCGGCGTGGTGGCAGAAGTGATCATCTTTGCCCTGAGCAATAAGCTGTTCCGCCGCTTTAGCGCCCGCGATCTGTTACTGCTCTCCGCCATCTGCGGTGTGATTCGCTGGGGACTGATGGGCTGGACGACGGCGCTGCCGTGGCTGATTGTGGTGCAGATCCTCCATTGTGGCACCTTTACCGTCTGCCACCTGGCGGCGATGCGTTATATTGCGGCGCGTCAGGGAAGCGAAGTCATTCGTCTGCAGGCGGTCTATTCTGCTGTGGCGATGGGCGGCAGCATTGCCATCATGACCGTGTTTGCTGGCTTCCTGTACCAGAATCTGGGCAACGGCGTCTTCTGGGTTATGGCGCTGGTGGCGTTGCCGGCTATGGTACTGCGGCCAAAAGTGGCCGCTTCATCCTGATTCCAGCATCTTGCGGATCTGCTGCTGCTGATGTGGCGTTAGCGCCTGATCCGCATGAATCAACGGGGGTGAAAAGAGCGGCAGCAGCGTGGCGTAAGGGGTAACAATCAGCGCCACGCCGCGCGGTGAGCCTTCCTGCTGGAAAGTTCGCATCGGCAATGGCTTGATGTTCAGCGGCAGTAGCGTCAGTTCACGCAGTTGTTGTTCTATCTGCTGCTCCAGTTGCGGATTATCACCGGTCAGTAAGACGACCTGTTTCTCATGCAGGTCATTATCCTGCATCAGCCATGCGCCAAAAATCACCGCCACCAGTCCCGTCTCTTCTTCAGAAAACTCAACGGCATACTCTTCTTCAAACCCGCGTAACGCATCGCGGGTGGTACGCATCAGACGCGGATAGAGGCGGGCGAACTCTTCCGGCAAGGTGTTATCGATGCCAATCGAAAACAGGCAGCGGTTCAGCGCCTGGGACAGATGGATATAGAGCTGATCGTTTAGCCCCTGCTCGTCGTTAAAACGCACCGCGCCCATTTCGCGAAAACGCAGGATCAAGCGGGCGATCGCCAGACGCAACCGCCGGTTCTGCTGATGGTTATCGCGAATCGGGTCCGGGATGCGGACCATCGAAAACAGCAGCGCCATAAACAGCGATTCCGTTAATGGCGCATCCTGCCGGACACGACGCTGCCAGTGACGGCCAATCTCCTGCGCTAACGCGTATTCGGCGCAGGACTGCGCCCAGCGCTGCTGGACGGGATTGAATTCCGGCGAGATCCCCGCATGATGTTGCAACAGACAATATTGCAGATAGAGGCGCAGGAACTGGATGTCCCGGCACTCGAACGGCTTTTGCAGACGACGCGCACAAAGGTTAATCAGCGCATGCAGATTGGTATCGTCATACAGCGTGCGCAGGATCCCCCGCTGTTTTAGCTCAATTTTGAGGGCGGGGGCAAAGTGTTGATTAATGAACGCCGGACACAAACGCAGGCCGCGTCTGAGCCAGTGTAAGAGGCAGAGGCGTTGGTTAAGCGCGGTACCTTCGATCCGGTAGCACCCATTCGGACCAGTGCTAATGCTAAGTCGATGATAGCGTTGGATCTTCAGTCCCGTTTCGACAATATCCTCACGGGCAACAGTATCATCGACACCATTTAGCGCACTGAACATTTCCGCGGTGGCAATCTGCCCCGGCTGGAAAAGCGTCAGCAAAACCTGGCAACGGCGCTGGGGAGCAGAAAGTACAGATGGCGGAGCAAGCGTTGTCATCATCTGTCGGATCTCCCTTAGGTATGTTAGATAAGAATAGCTAAAGTTTTTCCATAGCCATTACGAATGAAATGTTTTGCGTCAGGAATGCAGGGAGAGGTCACAGAATTTTTCACGTGTGCAACCGCGTAAGAGAGTTTAACGCAGCGCTTTATTAGGATTTTCCGCGTTTTTATCTTCAGATTGTGCAGTAAAAAGCCTCGCCAGGGGAGACGAGGCTGAAAGGTTATTAATGGATTAACGATCCTGTCGCAGGGTTAACCCGACATCCCCACCCGGATGCACGGCCAGCAGCGTTTCTCTGGTATAGCCGCTTTCACTCATCAGGCAGGCGCAAGCAGCATCAAAGATCGCAATCACCAGCATGATGGAGGTGGTCGCCAGCATGTTCAGCGGATCCGCCTCGCGCTGGACGCCGGTGGAAATCACCAGCCGGGCGGCCTTTGCAATGGCGGAATTCGCGTTTTCCGTAACGCTGATAATCGGCACGTTGCGCGCCGCAAGGCCTGGCAATAAGCGCGTGAGCTCGTCAGAGTTACCGCCGCGCGAGAGTAAAATCATCCGATCGTCAGCGCGTAAAAAACCGAGATCGCCGTGCGCGGCATCGGTGGCGTTGAGGTAGATCGCCGGGCGCTCAACGCAGGAGAGCATGTGGGCGATTTTACGCGCCGCAATGCCAGAGGTGCCGACGCCGGTGACCACGATTTTCCCCCGACATTCGCGCAATTCCGTCATTAATGCATTCCAGACCGGTTCGCTCAAATGCTGACCCAGACCGGCCAGCGCCTCACTGTAGAGGGTCCAGGTATCGGTGGCCTGTTGCCATGGGCTACTCATGCATCCCCCTGCATCAACTGACGGTACTTCATGTGATCCTGATACATCTCGTGGAACACCTGATATTTACGGTCGTAATACTGCTTAATGCGATTGGTCTGCGGGGTGACCGTTTTACCTATCCGGCTCATGGCCGACATTGCTTCCGGGAAGGTCTCGAACACGCCGGCGGCGATGGTGCCCATCATTGCGCCACCAAGCAGCATCGCTTCGCTCTCTTCCGGAAGTAGCATGGCGCAACCAGTGGCATTGGCATGTTCCTGCACAAAGATAGGGTTCTTGGTGCCGCCGCCGCTGGCCATGATAGTGTCGATGCTGTACCCACTCTGGTTCATGGTTTCAATGATGTGACGCGTACCCAACGCGATGGCCTGAATGGTTGCCAGATAGTGCAGCGCCATGTCTTCCGGCGTGCGGGAAAGCTTCAGCCCACTGATCGCCCCGGTCAGCGTCGGATTGGCGCGCGGCGAACGGTTGCCGTGGAAGTAGGGCAGAATATGAATATCACGGGTCAGAAAGGCGATATTCTCCGGCTCGCCTGCCATTTTACGCAGCAGCGCGTTCAGCACTTCATAAATGGTTTGCCCCTGCGCTTTGGCTTGCGCCAGCAGCGTATCGTAACAAGGGTGCGACTGAATAATGTGGTCGATCAGCGCGCCGGTCGCGGACTGTCCGCCTTCATTGAGCCAGTATTCCGGCAACACGGCGGAATAGTAAGGACCCCAGACGCCGCCAATAAAGCGAGGCTCTTTTGAGATCGCCATGTGCCCGGTAGAGGTTCCACCAATCAGGGCAACGCGACGGTCAAAGTCAGCGACTTCGCCAGAGACACCGCAGGCGCCAAGCGTGCCGAGGGTACCCGCATGGGCATCAATGATCGACACGCTGACGGCAGTGCCTGGAATCAACCCCATTTCACTGGCGGCGCGCTGAGTCAGTCCGTGACCAAGCGGTTCGCCCATCGTTTTCACATAGCGACCAATTTTTGCCGCATCGTGTTCCAGCAGATCTTCCAGTCCGATCTCGCGGAAGTAGCTGGCATCCCACTTGTCTTCATGGCCCATGTAGGTCCATTTGCACACCGTGGAACACAGTGAACGCGTGTCGTCGCCGGTGGCGCGCCAGGTCAGGAAGTCGGGTAAATCAAAATAGTAGCCCGCGTTGGCCCAGGTGTTAGGCATATGCTGTTTCAGCCACAGCAGTTTCGGCGTTTGCATTTCCGGGGAGATGATCCCGCCTACGTAGTCCAGCACCCGATGGTGCATCGCGTTGATGCGCTCGGCCTGGGTGATGGCGCGGTGATCCATCCACACGATGATGTTTTGCTCGCTGCGCCCGGAAGGGCTGATGGTCAGCGGTTTGCCCTCCTTATCCAGCACCACCAGCGAACAGGTGGCGTCAAATCCCAACCCTTTCACCTGAATGGGGTTGATATCGGACTGATTAATGGCATCACGAACCGCGTTGCAGACAGCCTGCCAGATGTTATCGGACGACTGCTCGACGAAATCGGCCTGCGGGCGGTAAATTTCAATCGCGCGAGTGGCCTGGCCGACCATTCTGCCGTTGAGATCAAACACCCCTGCGCGAGCGCTGCCGGTTCCTACATCCACACCAATAAAGTAACTCGCCATAATTTTTCTCCTGAAATCAGGCTCTACGATTCTGTAATGCGATAAAGAGGATGAGTACCGCGCCCCAAAGCGCCATCGTCAGATAGCTACTGATCCCCAGCAAGTTAAAGCCGCTTTCCAGCATTTGCAGCACAATCAGCGCCAGCACCAGGCCGATGATACGGCCAAATCCGCCGTCCGGATTGATGCCGCCCAGCACCGAGGCGAGAATAGTGACCAGCAGATAAGACTCACCGTATCCGGCCTTCGCCGAGTTGAATTTCGCCATCATTAAGATTGCGGCCACCCAGCCGAGCAGGGCGGAAATGACGTAGACGGAAATCTGCACCCGAACGGTATTCACGCCGCTGTAGCGGGTCGCCTGTTCGTTGGACCCCATCAGATAAAGACTACGCCCGAGCGTGGTGTGTTCCAGCAATACCCACAGCAGCACCGCAACCACGATGAACAGCAGCAGAGCCACGGGAATACCTGCGAGGGTGGCGTTGCCGAGGTACTGAATTGCTGCCGGGAAGCCAGAAATCACCGTGCCGTTAGAGAGCAAAATGTTCAGCCCAGAGATCAGCGTCATGGTGCCGAGCGTGGCGAGGATCGGTGACACGCCAACCCAGGCGATCAGCGCGCCGTTCAGTGTCCCTATCGCCACGGCGACCGCTGCACCGGCCAGCAGCGCCAGTGCGAGGAACAACGGGTTGTCCGGATGGCTGACGATGACCGCCGCCATCACCAGCGAACAGGCGTTGGCACCGGCAATAATCGACAGGTTAATGCCGCCCGTCAGCATGGTCATCCCCATTCCCAGCGCCAGCATGCCGAGGATCGGTAACTGTGAGCCGATGGACTGGAAGTTTGCGACGCTGAAAAAGCGAGTGCCCAACAGCGCTGAGAAGACGACGGTGACGACGATAATAATCACGCACTGCAGGCGGATGATGGCATCACCGGGTAATACTCTTGCGAACGCTTTCATCTCAAAGCTCCCTTGCCAGTTTGCGTTTTTCGTTCCACGCGGTGGCGCTGATGCTGACCAGGATAATGATGCCGCTGAAAACGGTGTGCCAGTACGAGGAGACGCTGAGCAGCGTCAGACCGTTTTGCAAAAAGGCCAGCAGAATCACCCCCAGCAGCGTTCCGGTCAATGTGCCCCGACCGCCGCTCATGCTGGTGCCGCCGAGCACCACCGCCGCCAGCACCGTCAGCTCAAAACCGAGCAGCGAGTTTGGCGCTACGGACTGGGTGATCTGCGCCTGCACGACGGCGGCGACGCCGGCCAGAATACCCATGTAGCCGTAGACATAGAAATGCAGTTTCAACAGATTCAGCCCGAGGCGGGAGGCGGCGTCACGGTTACCGCCCATCGCGTAAATCTGGCGACCGAGACGGGTGTAGTTCATCAGGATAGCGGTGAAGACGATCACTGCCGCCAGACACAGTAACGGCAGGGTAATACCGTAGTCATAGCCATCTGCCGCGGTGAACGAGAACCAGTTGATACCGTTCATGAACCAGTCCGGGAAGCCGTACAGCCAGGTGCCTTTGGTGGCGTAAACCAGCAGACCGTAATAGACGTTAAGCGTGGCGATGGTGATGATGATAGCGGGCACGCGCAGCCAGTAGACCAGGAAGCCGTTAATCAGCCCGAGCAATAACCCGACGGCGATGGCGATGGTCAGCGCCAGCAGAAAGTTGCCGCCGTGGGCGATCACCCAGCTTGCCATCGCGTATTGCGCTATCGCCGTCATCGCCGGGAACGAAATATCGATTCCGCCGGAGATCAGCACGACAAACAGCCCGCAGGCGAGAATACCGAGAATGGCGTAGCTGGTGGCGACGTCCGTCAGATTACCGAGTGACAGGAACTCGTCAGTGCTGACGCTCAGCCCAACGGCAAGCGCAATCACCAGCAGGCCCAGCCAGAATTCATGGTGCCCGATTAAACGGGAGAGATGAAAGTTATTCATGGATGACCTCGACCACCTCTGCAATGTCTTCTTCACGACAGCGATGCGGATTAAACTCGGCAACCAGCTTTCCGCGACGCATGACCAGTACGCGGTGGCTGTTGTAATACGCTTCCGGGATCTCATCGCAAATCATCAGCACCGCCATGCCTTGTTCCGCTAGATTGCGGGCGATCTGGTAGATCCCCTCTTTGTTGGCGATATCAACCCCCACCGTTGGGGAGTCCAGGATCAGGATATGCGGTTGGGTCGCCACCCATTTGGCGATGGCGATACGCTGGGCGTTGCCGCCGGAGAGCGTTTTGACCGGCAACTGCGGATCGGAAACCTTAATGTTCAGTTCACGGATCAGATCGGCGACCAGCGTTTTGGCTTTCCCGTGATCGAGCAGGCCGCTGCGGGTATGCAGTTTGTCAAAGACCGTGACAATCGTGTTGTCGTAGATCGACTGTTCCATGATCAGCCCCTGGGTCAGGCGATCTTCCGAGACATAGCCGATCCCGTGTCTGATAGCGTCATGGTTGTTGCGCAGTTGAACCGGTTTCCCGTTAATGCGAATTTCCCCGCTGTCCGGATGCGTCATGCCAAACAGACTCAGGCAGAGCTCGGTGCGCCCTGCACCAAGCAGGCCGACAATTGACACGATCTCACCGCTGCGCAGCGACAGGTTGATGTCCTGATATTTTCCTTTGCGGCTCAGGTTGCGCAGTTCCAGCATTGGCTCCTGCTCAACCGGCGGTTTTTCCGGCAGCGGACTGTAGTGGAAGCGTTGACCGGTCATCAGGAATGCCAGTTCATGGCTGTCGAGTTCGCTGGCGGGATACGTCCCCACCAGTTTGCCGTCGCGCATTACGCTGATGCGGTCCGCCACTTCCATCACCTCATCGAGACGGTGGCTGACGAACACCACGCAAATCCCGTCGGCTTTCAGTTCGTTGACCACGCGCAGCAGGCCGTTGACCTCCTGGCGCGTCAGGGAAGCGGTGGGTTCGTCCATAATCACCAGACGCGCGTCGGCGGCAATGGCGCGACAAATCGCGACGAGCTGACGGTCGGCAATGGAGAGTTTTTCCACTTTTTTATCGGGATCGATGCTGACGCCAATCCGCTTCATTGCCGCCAGCGCCTGTTGCTTCATCGTACCGCGCCGCACCCAAATGTCGCCGCCGGGCAGGTAGCGGTTGACGGCAATATTCTCCGCCACGCTGAAGTTAGGAAAGAGGGATAAATCCTGATAGATAACCTGGATGCCGTAATGCGAAGAGAGCTGTGGTGACAACTGGTGAAACAGTTTGCCATCCAGCAGGATCTGCGCTCCTTTTTCCGGCTGATAGACTCCGGAAATCACTTTAATAATGGTGCTTTTACCGCACCCGTTCTGTCCTGCCAGACAGTGAACTTCGCCTTTTTTCAGCGTCAGATTCACATTATCCAGCGCCAGCACGCCCGGGAATTGCTTGCTGATATTCTCAAGAGTGATAAATGCGGTGGTGTCTGTCATGGACAATACCCCTGCGAGCGCCCTGACGGGCGCAGAGTGTTAAGCCTGTTGATAGCGCCGACCAGACGGTCGGCGTTAGGTTTCCCTGGTGGTGGCTGGAGCCTTAGAAACCGAGTGATTGCGCGTTGTCTTTGGTGACTTCGAGGATCTTGTTAAAGCGGATCACTTTCTTCTCCATGTCGACATCGGCTTTCCCTAATCCTTCAATGGTGAGATCTGGCGTGACCTCTTTGCCCTGCAGCAACTGATCTGCCACGGTCACCAGCGCGTAGCCGGCATCTTTTGGATCCCACAGCATCGCTTTTTTGATGTCGCCACGCATCAGATAAGGCGCTGCCTGTGCGGGCATTGCAATCCCCACCACGGCAATTTTATCTTTCGCGCGTTTTTTCTGTACTGCCTGACCGGCACCAATCGGACCCAGCGAACCGAAGCCAATGATGCCCTTCATCTGCGGATAGGTTTTCATCAGGTCCAGCGTCGTGGAGTAGGATTTGTCGATGCTCTCAGCCACCGGCAGACGAGTGGTGACTTCAAACATCTCCGGGTATTTTTCTTTCTGGTACTTGATGGCGTAATCGGCCCAGGCGTTGTGCAACGGCACGGTCAGCGAGCCGACGTAAATGGCATAGCCGCCTTTACCGCCCATATCCTTCGCCAGCTCGTCAACGTTAGCCTGCGCGTACTTCTCGCTGTCGATCGTTTCGATATCCCACTGGCCGATTTGCTGATCTGGCGATTCGTGAGTCAGGACGACAATACCCTTATCGCGCGCTTTTTTAAGCACGGGCTCAAGCACCTTGGCGTCATTAGGTACCACAATGATCGCGTTAACGTTCTTGGCAATGAGATCTTCAATCACTTTTACCTGCTGAGCCGGATCCGGTGTGGAAGGGCCAGTCTGGTAAGCATTCACATCCAGTTTCTTCGCGGCTTCATTCACGCCGGTTTCCATGCGGTTAAACCACGGAATACCGGTGACTTTAGCAACCACAGCGATTTCATATTTTTCTGCCGCAAAGGACGGGCCGGACAACATGCATGCAGAAACCAGGGTTGCACTGAGTAATGCGAGTTTGAATTTCATAGTTGTACCTTTTGTAGGGACCGGGGCATGTCACGAACAGGAGGTTATCAACGAAGGGAAGAGGTAATGAATCTCAAGTTTCATAAATGTGATAAATGCCCATTTTTGTTAATTTATGGGTGTTTTATGGTTAAGTTATAGTTAATTTCAACGATTGAAATGCTTTTTTGGTTAATTTAATTGTTAACAAGTATCGAAAAATGCTTATTTATTTTTACAATTAATTATCAAATTGGCTATTGCACACAGAAAATAACCGCAGCAGGCGTACCGCCCTCAGCGACGAAATCGCAAATCTGAGAACTGAATCGAGTCCAGAAATCAGCGCCCAACATTCCTCATTTCAATGTTATTCTCACGGACAATCCTGCCACGACGATCGTGACTCGCGTGGCCCGTCCTGTTTTTGTGGGGAGTTGATACCATTCATGATACGCGGCGCTTTGCTGGTATTACTCGCATTTTTGACGTCTACGGTGAGTGCACATCCTCACAGTTTTATTCGTCTGAAAACGGAAGTGATCGGCGATAACGGGACTTTTGTGGCGCTGAAGATGCGCTGGACAATGGATGAACTGACCTCTGCCGATCTGCTCTATGATGCGGGCGACGCTCAACCGGGTTCTGAAATCTGGAAGAAGCTGGCGGCGGAAGTGATGGCGAATGTGCTGGGACAGCATTACTTTACCGAAATGTGGCACAACGGGCAGCGCGTTAAATTTAAGAACCGCCCCACGGAATATAGCATGGAGCGTGTTGAGCATCAGGCCGTGCTCACCTTTGTGCTGCCGCTTGCCGAACCGCAACCATTGAGCGGGCAGCGTTACACCTTCTCGACCTTTGATCCCTCTTATTATGTCGATATGAGCTACGAAGAAGATAACGATGCAACGCTATCGTCGGCGTTGCGTGAGCAATGTAAAATCGCCGTGAACACACCGACCCCGAGCGAAGAATCGCTCAGCTTTGCCCAGTCGCTGGATAAAGAAGACGCGCCTCCGGAGGATATGGAACTGGGGAAACAATTTGCACAGACGGTGACGGTCTCATGTCAGTAATATCCACAACCCGCATTCGCGCACGGCGTTGGCTGTCGCTGTGGCCGCTGGCGCTGTTTTTGCTGATTGCAGCGATCGGTGGTGTCTGGCTGTGGTACGCCTGGCCGCAGGTGATGATCAAAAGTATTGTCTGGCAACGGGAGGTGAATCAGCAGATGAGCGTATTGCTGAAGGCCGTTGCCGCCAGTCCAGCCCAGGCGGGTGGGTCATTGCTGCTGTTTAGCTTTTTATATGGTGTGCTGCACGCACTGGGACCGGGGCATGGAAAGGTCGTGATCACCACCTGGCTGGCGACCCATCCTTCAAAGCTTAAGTCGAGCATCGGGCTGACGCTGGCTTCTTCGTTATTGCAGGGGCTGGTGGCAATCGGGCTGGTCGTGGTCGTGCTCAGCATCCTGCAACTGCCGGCGAGACAGTTACATCTGAGCGGTTTCTGGCTGGAGAAGGGGAGCTATGCGCTGGTGGGGATTCTGGGCGTTTTGCTCTGCTGGCGGGCGCTGAAGAAACTGCATGCGCTGCTGCGCAAACCCAGGTTTGTCGCCTTCACGCCACACCATGTGCACCATGAAAACTGTGGCTGCGGGCATCAGCACATGCCGAATCCGGAGCAGATCCACCACGATGATGACTGGCGCGCGCGGCTAATGATTATTCTGTCGATGGGGATGCGTCCCTGTTCCGGGGCGATCATGGTACTGCTGTTCAGCAAAGTCATCGGCGTCTTTGGCTGGGGAATAGTTTCGGCGCTGGCAATGGCGGCGGGAACGTCGCTGACGATTACCTCTCTGGCGCTGCTGGTGCACAGTTTTCGTACGCTGGCAGTCAGGTTGAGCAGCAATCATGCACCGGTACTATGGCGGCAGGTCGGTTGGTTAACGCTGGCGTTAGCCGGTGGCGCAATATTAGTGGTGGCAGCAGGAGTGATGTGGGTGAGTGCGGTGCCAGTGGGAAGGGGATTAAGACCGTTTTGATTTTGCCGGATGGCGTTAGCGCTTATTTGGCCTACTGTTCGCGTAGGCCCGGTAAGCGTTAGCGCCACCGGGCAGTACTGAAATTAACGCTTCATCGCGTCGCTCAGTTCGTCACGCATATTCGCCAGCATCGCTTTTACCACGCGCGGGTTGCCCGCCACGATGTTGCCGGTCGTCATGTAGTTGTGACCACCGGTAAAGTCGCAGACCAGAGCGCCAGCTTCACGGGCGATCAGTTCACCCGCGGCGAAATCCCACGGACGCAGACCAATTTCGAAATAACCGTCAACGCGCGCAGCGGCAACATAGGCCAGATCCAGCGCAGCAGAACCGGTGCGACGGAAGTCAGCACACTCGGTAAACATTTTGCCGAGGATATTCATGTAAGAGGTGGCGTGCTGTTTGGCTTTGAACGGGAAGCCTGTCGCGATAATAGTGCCGTCCAGGTCACGCGCATTGCTGCCGCGCAGACGGTAACCATTCAGCTGTGCGCCCTGACCGCGGGTTGCGGTGAACAGTTCATTACGCATCGGATCGTAAACCACGGCGACTTCAGTGCGGCCTTTAATACGTACGGCGATGGAAACCGCGAAGTGCGGCAGACGTTTTACGAAGTTGGTGGTGCCATCCAGTGGATCGATAACCCATTGAACATCCTGATCGGTACCTTCATGTTCACCGCTTTCTTCGGTGATGATGGTGTGCTGCGGGTAAGATTTGCGGATCGTTTCGATAATAATCGCTTCAGCGGCTTTATCGACGTTGGTCACGAAATCATTGCTGCCTTTCTGGCTGGTTTCTACTGAGTCAGGCGTTTCGTAGTGTTTGGCAATTACATTACCCGCCTTGCGCGCTGCGCGCACGGCGATGGTCAGCATCGGATGCATCGGTCTCTCTCACTGGATGTTAAAGAACGGGAAAACGGCGCAGAGTATAGCAGCGAGATCGGAATATGTCTTCGATTTATGATAATATGGCTGAATAATCTTTAGCTGAAGAAAGACAATGCTGCAAAATATTCGAATCGTGCTGGTGGAAACGTCTCACACCGGCAATATGGGTTCTGTTGCCCGCGCCATGAAAACAATGGGGTTAACCAACCTGTGGCTGGTGAACCCGCTCGTGAAACCTGATTCCCAGGCCATCGCCCTGGCGGCAGGGGCCAGTGATGTGATCGGCAATGCGCAGATCGTCGATACCCTCGATGAAGCGCTGGCCGGATGTAGCCTGGTGGTCGGGACCAGTGCACGTTCGCGTACGCTGCCGTGGCCGATGCTTGACCCGCGCGAATGCGGTTTAAAAAGCGTAGCGGAAGCGGCAAATACCCCCGTGGCGCTGGTGTTTGGTCGTGAACGCGTTGGGCTGACCAATGACGAGCTGCAAAAATGCCATTACCATGTCGCGATTGCGGCGAACCCGGAATACAGTTCGCTGAACCTGGCAATGGCGGTACAGGTCATCGCGTATGAAGTGCGCATGGCCTGGCTGGCGACGCAGCAAAATCCTGATGCGGTCGTGCATGAAGAAGCACCGTACCCGCTGGTAGACGATCTGGAGCGGTTTTACGGTCACCTTGAGCAGACGTTGCTGTCGACGGGGTTTATCCGTGAAAACCATCCGGGACAAGTGATGAACAAGTTGCGCCGTCTGTTTACGCGTGCGCGTCCGGAGAGCCAGGAGCTGAATATTCTGCGTGGAATGCTTGCTTCTATTGAGCAGCAGAATAAAGACAAGTAAGTGCAAACCAGCTGGCAAAGCAAAATGGCACTGAAGGTTAAATACCTGACTAAAACAGTCAAGTAAATAGTTGACTGATTTAGTCGGGAATGTCAGACTTGGCCCTGCTATGCAATACCCCATTTTACAATAAAAAACCCCGGGCAGGGGCGAGTTTGAGGCTAAGTAAGACATGAGACTGACATCTAAAGGGCGTTATGCCGTGACCGCAATGTTGGACGTTGCGCTCAACTCCGAAGCGGGCCCGGTACCGTTGGCTGATATTTCTGAACGTCAGGGAATTTCCCTTTCTTATCTGGAACAGCTGTTCTCCCGTTTGCGTAAAAATGGTCTGGTGTCCAGCGTACGTGGGCCAGGCGGTGGTTATCTGCTGGGTAAAGATGCCGGCAGTATTGCAGTCGGTGAAGTGATTAGCGCTGTTGACGAGTCGGTAGATGCGACACGTTGTCAGGGCAAAGGCGGTTGTCAGGGCGGCGATAAATGCCTGACCCACGCGCTGTGGCGCGATCTGAGCGACCGTCTGACCGGTTTCCTCAACAACATTACGTTAGGTGAACTGGTGAATAACCAGGAAGTCCTGGATGTGTCTGGTCGCCAGCACAGCCACGACGCTCCACGCACAAATCGTGCACAAGACGCGATTGACGTTAAGTTACGCGCTTAATTTAACCGTCCTGTTTCGGGTTGCATCTGCGTTGGCTGCACATGTTCACCCCGCTTACTTTTGTAAGCTCTCGGGGATGCGCATGTTTACCGCCTTGCTGAAACGCGAAACAGTTAGGTTAACGATAAGAAGATTTTCGAGTCAGGCCGGAGCGTTTGCGCTCCGTTAACACGGTCGTACATCCAGCCGGTTGCCTGACTCCTTGCATTGAAGCGATGTACGGAGTTTATAGAGCAATGAAATTACCGATTTATCTCGACTACTCCGCAACCACGCCGGTGGACCCGCGTGTTGCCGAGAAAATGATGCAGTTCCTGACACTGGACGGAACCTTTGGTAACCCGGCCTCCCGTTCACACCGTTTCGGCTGGCAGGCTGAAGAGGCGGTTGATATCGCCCGTAATCAGATTGCCGATCTGGTGGGTGCCGATCCGCGTGAAATCGTCTTTACTTCCGGTGCGACTGAATCCGACAACCTGGCGATCAAAGGTGCAGCCAACTTTTATCAGAAAAAAGGCAAGCACATTATCACCAGTAAAACCGAGCACAAAGCGGTACTGGATACCTGCCGTCAGTTGGAGCGTGAAGGGTTTGAAGTGACCTACCTGGCGCCGCAGAGCAACGGGATTATCGATCTCAAAGAACTGGAAGCGGCGATGCGTGACGACACCATCCTGGTTTCCATCATGCACGTGAATAACGAAATCGGCGTGGTACAGGATATCGCGACTATCGGTGAAATGTGCCGTGCTCGCGGCATCATCTATCATGTTGACGCCACCCAGAGCGTGGGCAAACTGCCTATCGATCTGAGCCAGTTGAAAGTTGACCTGATGTCCTTCTCCGGTCACAAAATTTATGGCCCGAAAGGGATCGGCGCGCTGTACGTTCGTCGTAAACCGCGTATTCGCATTGAGGCACAGATGCACGGCGGCGGTCACGAGCGTGGCATGCGTTCCGGTACGCTGCCTGTCCACCAGATCGTCGGTATGGGCGAAGCCTATCGCATCGCGAAAGAAGAGATGGAAACCGAGATGGCGCGTCTGCGCGGTCTGCGTAACCGTCTGTGGAACGGCGTGAAAGATATGGAAGAAGTCTACCTGAACGGTGACCTTGAGCAGGGCGCACCAAATATCCTCAACGTCAGCTTTAACTACGTTGAAGGCGAGTCGCTGATCATGGCGCTGAAAGACCTCGCGGTCTCTTCCGGTTCTGCCTGTACCTCTGCGAGCCTCGAGCCTTCCTACGTGCTGCGCGCACTGGGAATGACCGACGAGCTGGCACATAGCTCTATTCGTTTCTCTTTAGGTCGTTTTACTACCGAAGAAGAGATTGATTACACCATCGAACTGGTTCGTAAATCTATCGGCCGTCTGCGTGACCTTTCTCCACTGTGGGAAATGCACAAGCAGGGCGTGGATCTGAACAGCATCGAATGGTCACATCATTAATCGGTATCGATAAGGAGAATTCATCATGGCTTACAGCGAAAAAGTAATCGATCATTACGAGAATCCACGTAACGTGGGCTCTTTTGACAACAGCGACGAGAACGTCGGTAGCGGCATGGTGGGTGCACCAGCCTGTGGCGACGTGATGAAGTTGCAGATCAAAGTTAACAATGAAGGTATCATTGAAGACGCGCGTTTCAAGACTTACGGCTGCGGTTCCGCTATCGCCTCCAGCTCCCTGGTTACCGAATGGGTGAAAGGGAAATCACTGGACGAAGCACAGGCGATCAAAAATACCGATATTGCCGATGAGCTTGAGCTGCCGCCAGTGAAAATTCACTGTTCTATTCTGGCAGAAGACGCGATCAAAGCCGCCATTGCGGACTACAAAAGCAAACGTGAAGCAAAATAAGAAGAGTTGAGGTTTTATTATGTCGATTACACTTAGCGACAGTGCAGCAGCGCGAGTAAATACCTTCCTGGCGAACCGTGGTAAAGGGTTTGGCCTGCGTCTGGGCGTGAGAACCTCCGGCTGCTCAGGTATGGCGTATGTACTGGAATTTGTTGATGAACCGGCGGCAGAAGACACCGTGTTTGAAGACAAAGGCGTTAAGGTTGTGGTCGACGGAAAAAGCCTGCAATTTCTGGACGGAACGCAGTTAGACTTCGTGAAAGAAGGTCTGAACGAAGGGTTCAAGTTCACAAACCCGAACGTGAAAGACGAGTGTGGTTGCGGCGAAAGCTTCCACGTGTAACGCGCGTCATCCGAAAACCCCGCCGTGGCCTTGCTACGTGTGGGGTTTGTTCTAACAGGCTACCCCTGAGAATGTTATGGACTACTTCACCCTCTTTGGCTTACCGGCCCGTTATCCGCTCGATATTCAGGCGCTGAGCCTTCGTTTTCAGGATCTGCAACGCCAGTATCACCCTGATAAATTTGCCAGCGGTACCCAGGCGGAACAGCTTGCTGCCGTCCAGCAATCCGCCACTATCAACCAGGCCTGGCAAACGCTGCGCCATCCCCTGATGCGCGCAGAATATCTGCTGTCGCTACACGGTTTTGATCTCAGCAACGAGCAGCACACGGTGCGCGATACCGCGTTCCTGATGGAACAACTGGAACTGCGTGAAGAACTCGATGAGATCGAACAGACGAAAGACGAGGCGCGGCTGGAACAGTTTATTCAGCGCGTGAAAAAGATGTTTGATAGCCGCCATCAGTTGATGGTGGAACAACTGGATAGCGAGACGTGGGACGCCGCGGCCGATACCGTGCGTAAACTGCGTTTTCTCGATAAACTGCGAAGCAGTGCAGAACAACTCGAAGAAAAACTGCTCGATTTTTAAACTTCGGAAGCAATTATGGCCTTATTACAAATTAGTGAGCCTGGTCTGAGCGCAGCGCCACACCAGCGTCGTCTGGCTGCGGGTATCGATCTCGGGACCACCAACTCTCTGGTCGCAACCGTGCGTAGCGGTCAGGCGGAAACGCTGGCCGATCACGACGGTCGTCATCTGCTGCCGTCCGTCGTTCACTATCAGCCGCAGGGCCACACGGTCGGCTATGATGCGCGCGCTAATGCCGCGCTGGATACCGCCAATACTATCAGTTCAGTGAAACGCATGATGGGACGTTCACTGGCGGATATTCAGACTCGCTACCCGCATCTGCCATACCGTTTCCAGGCAAGTGAAAATGGCTTGCCGATGATTGAAACGGCGGCGGGTTTGCTAAATCCGGTCCGTGTTTCAGCCGATGTCCTGAAAGCGTTGGCGGCGAGAGCCTCTGAGTCGCTTTCCGGCGATTTGGATGGCGTGGTGATTACCGTACCGGCGTACTTTGACGATGCACAGCGTCAGGGGACCAAAGATGCCGCACGCCTGGCGGGCCTCCATGTGCTGCGCCTGCTCAATGAACCGACCGCTGCGGCGATTGCCTACGGTCTGGATTCCGGCAAAGAGGGCGTCATTGCAGTGTATGACCTCGGTGGCGGAACGTTTGATATTTCTATTCTGCGCCTGAGTCGCGGGGTGTTCGAAGTGTTGGCGACAGGCGGGGATTCCGCGCTTGGCGGCGATGACTTCGACCACCTGCTGGCGGATTACATCCGTGAACAGGCGGGAATTGCCGATCGCAGCGATAACCGCGTGCAGCGCGAACTGCTGGATGCCGCCATCGCGGCGAAAATCGCGCTCAGCGATACCGAGTCAGTCACGATTAACGTGGCGGGCTGGCAGGGCGAGATTACCCGCGAACAGTTTAATGAACTCATTTCCGCGCTGGTTAAGCGTACGCTGCTGTCCTGTCGTCGTGCCCTGAAAGATGCCGGCGTTGAGGCGCAAGAGGTGCTGGAAGTGGTGATGGTTGGCGGTTCCACGCGCGTACCGCTGGTGCGTGAACGTGTGGGCGAATTCTTCGGTCGCCCGCCGCTGACGTCAATCGACCCGGATAAAGTGGTGGCGATTGGCGCGGCAATCCAGGCGGATATTCTGGTTGGTAATAAACCGGACAGTGAAATGCTGCTGCTCGACGTGATCCCGCTGTCGCTGGGACTGGAAACGATGGGCGGCCTGGTGGAGAAGGTGATTCCGCGTAACACTACGATTCCGGTGGCGCGCGCGCAGGACTTTACTACCTTCAAAGACGGCCAGACCGCGATGTCGATTCACGTCATGCAGGGTGAACGTGAACTGGTGCAGGACTGCCGTTCGCTGGCGCGCTTTGCCCTGCGTGGTATTCCGGCGCTCCCGGCAGGCGGCGCGCATATTCGCGTGACCTTCCAGGTGGATGCTGACGGTCTGCTGAGCGTCACTGCGATGGAAAAATCCACCGGCGTTGAGGCTTCTATTCAGGTGAAACCGTCCTACGGTCTGACCGACAGCGAAATTGCCTCAATGATTCAGGATTCGATGAGCTTTGCCGAGCAGGACGTAAAAGCCCGTATGCTGGCAGAGCAGAAAGTCGAAGCGGCGCGCGTGCTGGAGAGTTTAACCGGCGCGCTGACCGCTGATGCCGCGCTGCTAAGCGCCGCAGAACGTCAATTGATCGACGATGCCGCCGCGCACCTGAGCGAAGTGGCGCTGGGCGATGATGTTGACGCTATCGAACAAGCCATTAAAAACGTAGACAAACAAACCCAGGAATTTGCCGCTCGCCGTATGGATCAGTCGGTCCGTAGCGCGCTGAAAGGCCATTCCGTGGACGAGGTTTAATATGCCAAAGATTGTTATTTTGCCTCATCAGGATCTCTGTCCGGATGGCGCAGTTCTGGAAGCTAAGACCGGTGAAACCATTCTTGACGTTGCGCTGCGCAACGGTATCGAGATTGAGCACGCCTGCGAAAAATCCTGTGCCTGTACGACCTGCCACTGCATTGTGCGTGAAGGTTTTGACTCCCTGCCGGAAAGCACGGAAGAAGAAGACGACATGCTGGATAAAGCCTGGGGACTGGAGCCGGAGAGCCGTTTAAGCTGTCAGGCTCGTGTAACCGGGGATGATTTGGTAGTCGAAATCCCACGTTACACAATCAATCATGCTCGTGAGCATTAACAGAGGGTAGTATGGGACTGAAGTGGACCGATAGCCGCGAAATCGGTGAAGCGCTGTACGATGCGTTCCCCGATCTCGATCCAAAGACCGTTCGTTTCACCGATCTTCATCAGTGGATCTGCGATCTTGAGGAATTTGATGACGACCCTGACGCATCCAATGAAAAAATTCTGGAGGCGATTCTGCTAGTCTGGTTAGATGAAGCAGAGTAAGTCACATAACGGGCTGCCATGAGGCGGCCCGTTTGCTAATAAGGATAAATAACATGACAGAAGCCATGAAAATTACGCTTTCCACACAACCTGCTGACGCACGCTGGGGTGAAAAAGCCACATACAGTATCAATAACGATGGTATTGCCCTGCACCTTAATGGGAAAGATGACCAGGGTCTTATTCAGCGCGCGGCACGTAAAATCGACGGCCTTGGCATCAAGCATGTGCAACTGGCAGGCGAGGGCTGGAATGCAGACCGCTGCTGGTCATTCTGGCAGGGCTACAAAGGGCCGAAAGGCAGCCGAAAAGTAGAATGGCCAGAGCTGGACGACGTACAGCGTCAGGAGCTGGATAACCGTCTGACCATCATTGACTGGGTGCGTGACACCATTAACGCACCGGCGGAAGAGCTGGGGCCAGAGCAACTGGCGCAGCGTGCCGTTGACCTGCTGTGCAGCGTGGCGTGCGATCACGTCTCTTACCGTATTACCAAAGGCGAAGATCTGCGTGAGCAGAACTATATGGGGCTGCATACTGTGGGGCGCGGCTCTGAACGTCCTCCGGTCCTGCTGGCGCTCGACTACAACCCGACAGGAGATAAAGAAGCCCCGGTTTTTGCTTGCCTGGTCGGGAAAGGGATCACCTTTGATTCCGGCGGTTACAGCATCAAGCAGAGTGCCTTTATGGACTCCATGAAGTCCGACATGGGCGGTGCCGCAACGGTAACCGGCGCGCTGGCGTTTGCGATCACGCGCGGTCTGAACAAACGCGTGAAACTGTACCTGTGCTGTGCGGATAACCTGATCAGCGGTAACGCGTTCAAGCTGGGCGATATCATCCACTATCGCAACGGTAAAAACGTCGAAGTGATGAATACCGACGCGGAAGGGCGTCTGGTGCTGGCGGATGGCCTGATTGACGCCAGCGCGCAGAAGCCAGAGCTGATCATTGATGCTGCGACGCTGACCGGAGCCGCGAAAACCGCGCTGGGTAACGACTACCACGCGCTGTTCAGCTTCGATGACCAACTGGCGAACCGTCTGCTGGCAAGCGCAGCCGAAGAAAACGAGGCGTTCTGGCGTCTGCCGCTGGCGGAATTTCATCGCAACCAGTTGCCGTCTAATTTTGCCGAGTTGAACAATACCGGCAGCGCGGCGTATCCGGCAGGGGCGAGCACAGCCGCAGGATTCCTGTCGCACTTTGTGGAAAACTACCAGCAGGGTTGGCTGCATATCGACTGTTCGGCAACCTATCGCAAAGCGCCGGTTGAGCAGTGGTCTGCCGGGGCGACCGGTTTGGGCGTGCGTACAATCGCGAATCTACTGACTGCCTGAAGGGTATTTTTGTAGGCCGGGTAAGCGAGGCGCTCCCCGGCATTTTGCCTGATGGCGACGTCATACGTCTTATCAGGCCTACAATCCATATATTATTTGTGATCTCTATGTCTGAAACAAAAAATGAATTAGAAACCCTGCTGGAGCAGGCGGCGACTGAACCCGCACACCGTCCGGCATTTTTCCGCACCCTGTTGGAATCCACTGTCTGGGTACCTGGTACTGCGGCAGACGGCGAAGCGATTGTCGAAGACAGCGCGCTCGATCTTCAGCATTGGGAAAAAGAAGATGGCACCACCGTTATCCCCTTTTTCACCTCGCTGGAAGCGTTGCAGCAGGCCGTCGAAGATGAGCAGGCGTTTGTGGTGATGCCAGTACGGACGCTGTTTGAAATGACGCTCGGCGAAACGCTGTTCCTCAACGCCAAATTGCCGACTGGTAAAGAGTTTATGCCTCGCGAAATCAGCCTGCTGATGGGGGAAGAGGGCAATCCACTGAGCACGCAGGAAGTGCTGGAAGGTGGGGAATCGCTGATTCTCTCCGAAGTGGCTGAACCACCAGCACAGATGATCGATTCGCTCACGACGCTGTTTAAGACCATCAAGCCGGTGAAGCGTGCGTTTCTCTGCTCAATTAAAGAGCGCGCGGACGCTGAGGCAAATCTGCTGATTGGTATTGAGGCCGATGGCGATATTGAGGAGATTATTCAGGCTGCGGGCAGTGTGGCAACTGATACGCTACCGGGCGATGAACCGATCGATATCTGTCAGGTGAAAAAAGGGGAGAAAGGGATCAGCCACTTTATCACCGAACACATCGCGCCGTTCTACGAACGCCGCTGGGGCGGGTTCCTGCGTGATTTCAAACAGAACCGAATTATTTAAGTGAAGGAAAGCCGCCCCGAAAGGCGGCATCCTCGCTTACCTGCCCTGGTCGCTGGTCTTTACGAGAACAGAATTACTGGGGTAACTCTGGTCTGCGTGAAGGCACAACACACCAGAAACAAGAAGCACGATAAAGACGTACCGTATCTTCATTGTGCGGTCCATGCAAAGACCGCTTCACGACAGCACCACTGGCAATAATGCCGTGACAGCAAGCACTACGACATGCCTGCGCTAACGGACATGGGACATCCTTTTCTGAAGCCAGTGCCCGCTTGCGAGGCGGCGAAAAGGGCCGGGAAGAATGATACATCAACTTCCTAATAGTTTCCTGGCTAACTAACTTGACATTATTTTCCTTAAAAGAGAGTATTACCCCACTACGGCATGCCTGCGTTGCTATGGCAACACAGCCAGCTGGAAAGGCCGCGAACCGGACCAGCACAAAAAAACCGCTCAAATGTTTGAGCGGTTTTTTTGTGGGCGAAGCTGACTAAGACATCAGAATTTATTTAGCGTCAGCCGGTTCTACCGGTAAATCGGTACGCGATCCCCATTCACTCCACGCGCCGTCGTACAACGTGACGTCTGGCACGTCCAGCGTCGCAAGCGCCAGCACGACGACGGCTGCCGTCACGCCAGAACCACAACTGGCGATAATCGGACGATCAAAACTGACGCCGTGGCGAAAGAAGATGGCATCCAGTTCGTCGGTTGTTTTCAATTCGCCTTCCTGAACCAGTTCTGTCCACGGCACGTTTAAGGCGCCGGGTATATGACCGCGTCTGAGACCTGGACGCGGCTCGTCGACTTCAGCATTAAAACGTGCTGCCGGGCGGGCATCGACAATCTGTGCGCTTTTCTCATGGCTGGCGAGCAGGACGTCGGTGACGCGCACGACGGCTTCAGAGGTAAACGCTGCATCAAACTCACCTTCCGGGAGTTCGACGTTACCTTCCTGTAGCGGCAACTCATCACGTTGCCAGCCCGCCAGACCACCACCCAGAATGGACACGTTCTCCACGCCAAAGGTGCGCAGCATCCACCACGCGCGCGGGGCGGAGAACAGACTACCCTCGTCATACACGATCAGATGTTTATCCTGATGTACCCCCAGCTCACGCATCGCCACGGCGAAGCTTTCCGGGCGTGGCATCATATGCGGCAGAGGTGAAGTGTGGTCGGAGAGCGCTTCGATATCGAAAAACACCGCACCCGGGATATGTCCCGAGCGATACTCTTGCGCAACGTCGCGGTCTTCCTGTCCTGGCGGCGCCATGCGGGCGTCGATAATTTGAATCTGCGGATCGTCAATATGCTCGGCAAGCCAGTCGGCGGCGACAAAAAAGGCGGTAGTCATGGGGATCTCCATGTTTATCAGGTGTCCGGTAAATTGTCAGGCCTTTGCCGACAGGGGACAAGTAAAAGAGGCTGATTTGTCCGGTGATCCCACATTTCTTAATTAAATTCAGACAAGATGGGAGGGGAAAGAGACTTACACAAAGTGAAATCTCACGCATAATAACGATTCTACGTTGCTAACGGGCCATACTGGCCAGGGATGAAAAATGAAACACATACGCGTAGTCGCCTGCATGCTCATGCTGGCGCTGGCTGGGTGCGACAACAACGATAAAGCTCCGATAGCGGCAAAAAACGACGCTCCCGCCGCACAACCCGCGGCGGAAAAGAAAGCAGAAAAAGATACCGCGCAGTTGCAGAAACTGGCCCGAGAAAGCGAGGGCAAAGCGCTGACGCTGCTGGATGTCTCAGAGGTGCAACTGGACGGTGCATCGACGCTGGTGTTGACCTTTTCCATCCCGTTAGATCCTGAACAGGATTTTGCCCGTCTCGTCCACGTGGTGGATAAAAAAAGCGGCAAAGTCGATGGCGCATGGGAACTGTCGCCGAATCTGAAAGAGCTGCGTTTACGCCACCTGGAACCGAATCGTGACCTGCTGGTGACCATTGAGCGCGATCTCAGGGCGCTGAACAACGCGACCTTCGAAATCAACTATGAGAAAAGCCTCACCACGCGTGATATTCAACCCAGCGTGGGTTTTGCCAGCCGTGGTTCACTGCTGCCGGGGAAAGTGGTGGAAGGGCTGCCCGTGATGGCGCTCAACGTGAACAACGTAGACGTTAACTTTTTCCGCGTGAAACCTGAATCGCTGGCAGCCTTTGTCAGTCAGTGGGAGTACCGGAATTCGATGTCCAACTGGGAGTCCGACAATCTGCTGAAAATGGCGGATTTGGTCTATACCGGTCGCTTTGATCTCAATCCTGCGCGTAACACCCGCGAAAAACTTCTTCTGCCGCTGAGCGAGATTAAGCCGTTGCAGCAGGCCGGTGTCTACGTTGCGGTGATGACCAAAGCCGGGCAGTACGAGTACAGCAACGCCGCAACGTTGTTCACGCTCAGCGACGTCGGCGTATCGGCACATCGCTATCAGAACCGGCTCGATGTGTTTACGCAAAGTCTGGAGAATGGTGCCGCGCAGCAGGGGGTAGATGTCGCTTTGCTGGATGAAAAAGGACAGACCCTGGCGAAAGCGACCAGCGATGCGAAAGGCCATGTACAGCTTGAAAATCACCAGAATGCCGCGCTGTTGCTGGCGCGTAAAGAGGGGCAAACCACGCTGCTGGATCTGAAACTCCCGGCGCTGGATTTAGCAGAATTCGACATCGCGGGGGATCCCGGCTACAGCAAACAGTTCTTTATGTTTGGCCCGCGCGATCTCTACCGTCCTGGCGAGACGGTGATCCTTAACGGTCTGCTGCGTGACAGCGATGGCAAGACGCTGCCCGATCAGCCAGTGAAACTGGAGGTCGTTAAACCGGACGGCCAGGTGATTCGTACTGTCGTCAGTCAACCGGATAACGGGTTGTATCACTTTACTTATCCGCTGGACAGCGGTGCGCCAACCGGAATGTGGCACATTCGCGCCAACACGGGCGATAACCAAAGCCAGATGTGGGATTTCCACGTTGAAGATTTCATGCCGGAGCGAATGGCGTTAAATCTCACCAGTCAGGAAACGCCTTTGTCGCCGTCTGATAAGGTGACGTTCTCGGTGGCGGGCTACTACCTCTACGGCGCCCCGGCGAATGGCAATGCGCTGCAAGGGCAGCTGTACCTGCGCCCACTGCGTGATGCCGTGCCGTCACTGCCCGGCTTCCAGTTTGGCAATATTGCCGAGGAGAACCTGTCGCGCAGTCTCGATGAAGTCCAACTGACGCTGGATGAAACCGGGCGTGGTGACATCAGCACCAATAGCGAGTGGCGTGAGACCCACTCACCGTTGCAGGTGATATTGCAGGCCAGCCTGCTGGAGTCCGGTGGTCGTCCAGTTACGCGTCGCGCTGAGCAGGCGATCTGGCCGGCTGACACATTACCGGGTATCCGCCCGCAATTTGCCGTTAAAGCGGTGTATGACTACCGCACCGATACTACGGTGAATCAGCCGATTGTTGATGAAGACAGCAACGCCGCTTTTGACATTGTCTATGTCGATGCCCAGGGAGAGAAGAAAGCGGTCTCCGGGTTACAGGTGCGTTTGATTCGTGAGCGTCGCGACTACTACTGGGACTGGCTGGAAAGCGAAGGCTGGCAGTCGCGCTTTGATCAAAAAGATCTGGTGGAAGGTGAGCAGACGCTGGATCTGAAAGCCGATGAAACCGGCAAAGTGACATTCCCGGTCGAATGGGGTGCCTACCGACTGGAAGTGAAAGCGCCAAACGATGCGATCAGTAGCGTCCGTTTCTGGGCAGGTTACAGTTGGCAGGATAACAGTGATGGCAGCGGGGCGGCTCGGCCGGATCGCGTGACATTGAAGCTGGACAAACCGGCCTATCGTCCGGGCGACACCATGAAGCTACATATTGCAGCACCGGCGGCGGGGAAAGGCTATGCGATGGTAGAATCCAGTGAAGGTCCGCTGTGGTGGCAGGAAATTGATGTCCCGGCACAGGGGCTGGAGCTCTCCATTCCGGTCGATAAATCGTGGAATCGCCACGATCTCTACCTGAGCACGCTAGTGGTGCGTCCGGGAGATAAATCTCGTTCTGCAACGCCGAAACGTGCCGTAGGCTTGCTGCATTTACCGCTGGGAGACGAAAACCGACGTCTGGAGCTGGCGCTGGAAAGTCCGGCTAAAATGCGTCCGAACCAGCCGCTGACCGTGAAGATCAAGGCCAGCAGTAAAAACGGCGAGACGCCAAAACAGGTTAACGTCCTGGTGTCGGCAGTGGATAGCGGCGTGTTGAACATTACCGATTACGTTACGCCGGATCCGTGGCAGGCCTTCTTTGGACAAAAACGCTACGGCGCGGATATTTATGACATTTATGGTCAGGTGATTGAGGGCCAGGGGCGTCTGGCCGCACTGCGCTTTGGCGGTGATGGCGATGAACTGAAGCGCGGCGGTAAACCGCCGGTCAACCATGTAAATATCGTGGCGCAGCAGGCGCAACCGGTCACGCTCAATGAGCAGGGTGAAGGCAGTGTGACGTTACCGATTGGCGATTTTAATGGCGAGCTGCGCGTGATGGCGCAGGCGTGGACGGCGGATGACTTTGGCAGCAATGAAAGCAAAACTATTGTCGCCGCCCCGGTCATTGCTGAGCTGAATATGCCGCGCTTTATGGCCGGTGGCGATACCTCGCGACTGGTGCTGGACGTGACCAACCTTACCGATCGACCACAGTCACTGAACGTGACGCTGGCCGCCAGCGGACTGATCGAACTGGTCAGCGACCAGCCTGCGCAGGTCAATCTGGAGCCGGGCGTGCGCACGACCTTGTTTGTTCCTGTTCGTGCAAAAGAAGGATTTGGTGATGGTGAGCTGCAGGCGACGTTAAGTGGATTGAACGTGCCGGGAGAAGACATCGGACCGCAGCAAAAGCAGTGGAAGATTGGCGTACGTCCGGCATTCCCGGCGCAAACGGTCAATAACGGCGTGATGCTGCAACCGGGGGAAAGCTGGACCCTTCCTGAAGAAGAGGTGATGAACTTCTCGCCGGTGACGGTACAGGGCCAACTGTTGTTCAGTGGTAAACCGCCGTTAAATCTGGCGCGCTATATTCGCGAACTGAAGGCGTATCCATACGGCTGTCTGGAACAAACCACCAGTGGCCTGTTCCCGTCGCTTTATACCAATGCCGCGCAGCTACAAGCGCTGGGCATCGCGGGTGATACCGACGAGAAGCGTCGTGCGGCAATCGAAACCGGGATTGCCCGCCTGTTACAAATGCAGCGTGATAACGGTGGTTTCGCGCTGTGGGACAAAAATGGTCCGGAAGAGTACTGGCTGACCGCCTATGCGATGGATTTCCTGGTTCGGGCGGGTGAGCAGGGCTATAGCGTTCCAGCGGCGGGGATCAATCAGGGCAATGCGCGCCTGCTGCGATACCTGCAGGATCCGGGAATGATGTCGATTCGCTACTCCAGCGATACGCAGGCAAGCAAATTTGCCGTGCAGGCTTATGCCGCGCTGGTCCTGGCGCGGCAGCAAAAAGCCCCACTTGGCGCGCTGCGCGAGATCTGGGAACGGCGCAGTCAGGCGGCATCCGGCTTACCGCTGCTGCAATTAGGTATAGCGTTGAAAACGATGGGGGACGCGAAACGGAGTGACGATGCGGTTGCGCTGGCGCTCTCCACACCGCGTCACGATGAACGTCAGTGGCTGGCTGATTACGGTAGTCCGCTTCGCGATAATGCCCTGATGCTGGCGCTGCTGGAAGAAAATAACCTTAAGCCGGACGTCCAGAACTCGCTGCTGAACACGCTCTCTGAACAAGCGTTTAGTCAGCGCTGGCTGTCAACGCAGGAGAATAATGCGCTGTTCCTGGCAGCCCGTTCGCTGCAGGATCTACCCGGTACCTGGCAGGCGCAGACTTCTCTTGCGGAGCAACCGCTGACGGGCGATAAAGCGCAAACCCGTAATCTGGATGCCGATCAACTTGCGGCGTTGCAGGTGACGAATAACGGTGCTCAACCGATGTGGTTGCGCCTGGACGTGAGCGGCTATCCACAATCGGCTCCGGCACCTGCCAGCAATGTGCTGCAGATTGAGCGTCATATTCTGGGCAGTGACGGGCAGAGCAAATCGCTGGATTCCCTGCGTAGTGGTGAACTTGTTCTGGTCTGGCTGGAAGTGAAAGCCAGTCAGGATGTACCGGATGCGTTGGTGGTGGATCTGCTGCCAGCCGGGCTGGAACTGGAAAACCAGAATCTGGCAAACGGTAGCGCCAGCTTGCAGGACAGCGGCAGCGAGGTGCAAAACCTGCTCAATCAAATGCAGCAGGCAGATATTCAGCACGTTGAGTTTCGGGATGACCGCTTTGTTGCCGCCGTGGCCGTGAATAGTGGACAGCCGGTGACGCTGGTCTATCTGGCGCGAGCGGTGACGCCGGGAACCTATCAGGTGCCGATGCCCATGGTAGAATCGATGTATGTTCCACAATGGCGGGCGACCGGTGTAGCCGGGGACATTCTGATTGTTAAGCCGTAAATGGGGCTATTAACCGGCAAACGCGGCGGTTGGCTTTGGCTGACCGCCGCGTCTGTTTTACTCGTTTGCGCCGTCTGGGTGGCAGATAAAATCTGGCCGCTGCCTTTACGTGAGGTCAATCCGGCGCGAGTGGTCGTGGCCCATGACGGAACGCCACTGTGGCGGTTTGCTGACGCGGATGGCATCTGGCGCTATCCGGTAACGCCTGAAGAGGTCTCTCCGCGTTATCTTGAGGCGCTCATTAACTACGAAGACCGCTGGTTCTGGAAACATCCGGGGGTAAACCCTCTCTCCATTCTTCGTGCCGCCTGGCAGGATCTCTCCTCCGGACGGGTGATTTCTGGCGGCAGTACGCTGACCATGCAGGTAGCGCGATTACTCGATCCACATCCCCGCACTTTTGGCGGTAAGTTTCGCCAGCTCTGGCGCGCTCTGCAGCTCGAATGGCATCTCTCAAAACGCGACATCCTGACGCTGTACCTCAATCGTGCGCCGTTTGGCGGCACGTTGCAGGGAATTGGCGCGGCCAGTTGGGCCTATCTCGGAAAACCTCCGTCACAGCTCAGTTACTCTGAAGCCGCGTTACTGGCGGTATTACCGCAAGCACCGAGTCGACTGCGCCCTGATCGCTGGCCGGATCGGGCAGAAGCTGCGCGCAACAAAGTGCTTGAGCGGATGGCAATGCAGGGGATTTGGTCGCCGCACCAGGTGGAGGAATCACGTGAAGAGCCGGTCTGGCTGACGCCTCGCCAGATGCCGCAACTGGCACCGCTGTTCTCGCGGATGATGTTGGGTAAAAATCAAGGCGACAAAATTGTCACCACCCTGGATGCCGGGCTGCAACGACAGCTGGAAGAGCTGGCACAAAACTGGAAGGGCAGGCTGCCAGCGCGAAGTTCGCTGGCGATGATCGTCGTCGATCACACTGACATGAGCGTGCGTGGCTGGGTCGGTTCGGTCGATCTGAATGATGCCACGCGTTTCGGTCATGTGGATATGGTCAAGGCGATTCGATCGCCCGGTTCCGTGCTTAAGCCTTTTGTCTATGGGCTGGCGCTGGATGATGGATTAATCCACCCGGCGTCTTTATTGCAGGATGTACCGCGCCGTAGTGGGGATTATCGTCCTGGTAATTTTGACAGCGGTTTTCATGGCCCTGTCAGTATGAGCGAAGCGCTGGTGCGCTCGCTGAATTTACCTGCGGTACAGGTGCTTGAGGCCTACGGTCCGAAGCGTTTTGCCGCACAATTACGTAATAGTGGACTGCCGCTGTACTTGCCTGCGGGCGCGACTCCTAATTTGTCGCTTATTTTGGGGGGCGCAGGCGCGCGGCTTGAGGATATGGTCGCGGCGTACAGCGCTTTTGCTCGCCACGGCAAAGCGGGAAAATTGCGTTTGCAGCCGGGCGATCCCCTTGTCGAACGCAGACTGATGTCGCCCGGTGCGGCGTGGATCATCCGGCGTATTTTGGCCGATGAAGCGCAGCCGCTGCCGGATAGCGCGCTTCCCCGGGTGGCCCCGTCGGCATGGAAAACGGGCACCAGCTATGGCTATCGCGATGCGTGGGCGATTGGCCTCAATGCTCGCTATGTCATCGGTATCTGGACGGGCAGACCGGACGGTACGCCCGTTGCCGGACAGTTCGGTTATGCCAGTGCAATCCCGCTGCTCAATCAGGTAAACAACCTGCTCTTAGCCCGTGGCGCCTCGCTGCCGGAAGATCCGCGCCCGCAGTCGGTCACCCGTGGCGTTGTGTGCTGGCCTGGCGGGCAGTCTCTTCCCCCTGGTGACAGCAATTGTCGGCGTCGTCTGGCCACCTGGCTGCTGGAAGACGTGCAGCCGCCCACGCTGTTGCTGCCGGAGCAGGAAGGGGTGAGCGGTATTCGTTTCCCGATCTGGCTGGATAAGGCAGGCCGACGCGTTGCCGCAGATTGTCCGCAGGCGCAAGAACAAATGCTGATTGTCTGGCCGTTGCCGCTTGAACCGTGGTTGCCCGCCGCTGAGCGTCGCCGTGCGCGCTTGCCGTTATCCTCAACGGTGTGTCCGCCGCACGGGCAGGATCCCGCATTACCACTGTTGCTGTCTGGCGTGCGTGATGGCGCAATCGTCAGACGTTTACCGGGGGCTACAGAGGCGAGCGTAACGCTTCAGAGCAGCGGCGGCACAGGAGAGCGCTGGTGGTTCCTTAATGGCGAACCGCTACAAGAACGTGGGCGCGGTGTCACGTTACGTCTGCGCGAAAAAGGTGACTATCAGCTACTGGCGATGGATGAGAGCGGGCAGGTTGCGACGGTGAGGTTTACGTTGCAGTAGACCAGGTTGACACTTTTTGTTGCTAATGCTCATCTTATTTTAAAAAAATGTTACCTTCATCCATATGCAATAGCCGGGATGCTCTTTATAATCCGCGCCAGGTAAAACACAACAGAACATCTTTCAGAGGTAATCATGGCTATTGAACGTACTTTTTCCATCATCAAGCCAAACGCGGTGGCAAAAAACGTTATTGGTAATATCTTTGCGCGCTTTGAAGCAGCAGGGTTCAAAATCGTCGGTACCAAAATGCTGCACCTGACCGTTGAACAGGCGCGCGGTTTCTATGCTGAGCATGACGGCAAACCGTTCTTTGACGGTCTGGTCGAGTTCATGACCTCTGGTCCGATCGTGGTGTCCGTGCTGGAAGGCGAAAACGCGGTACAGCGTCACCGCGATCTGCTGGGTGCAACCAACCCGGCTAATGCCCTGGCGGGTACGCTGCGTGCCGACTACGCCGACAGCTTCACTGAAAACGGGACTCACGGTTCGGATTCAGTGGAATCCGCCCAGCGCGAAATCGCCTATTTCTTCGGTGAAGGCGAAGTGTGCGCTCGCACTCGCTGATCCCTTCGGGAATAATTTTCGGTAAATGCCGCGTGCAAACGTGGCATCCTTGCGCCAGACTTTGTACAATGCAACGCCCCGGATGAGCACAGCTTACCGGGGCGTTTCTTTTCAACCTCCCATGGGCCATAACGTGTAACAACGAGGCCGGAAAAAATTATGTCTGAATTAGTTAACACTTCCGAAATCATCACCCCTGCGGTTCCTGCGAAAAATGGCAAAATCAACCTGCTGGATCTGAACCGTCAGCAGATGCGCGAATTCTTTAAAGAGATGGGTGAGAAGCCGTTTCGCGCTGACCAGGTGATGAAATGGATGTACCACTATTGCAGCGACAACTTTGATGAGATGACTGACATCAACAAAGTGCTGCGCAACAAGCTCAAAGAGGTGGCGGAAATCCGCGCACCGGAAGTGGTTGAAGAACAGCGCTCCTCCGATGGCACCATCAAATGGGCAATTGCCGTGGGTGATCAGCGCGTCGAAACGGTGTATATCCCGGAAGATGATCGCGCCACGCTGTGCGTCTCTTCGCAGGTGGGTTGTGCGCTGGAATGTAAATTCTGTTCAACCGCACAGCAGGGTTTTAACCGTAACCTGCGCGTTTCTGAAATTATAGGTCAGGTCTGGCGTGCGGCGAAAATTGTCGGCGCGGCGAAAATCACCGGTCAGCGTCCAATCACCAACGTGGTGATGATGGGGATGGGGGAACCGCTGCTCAACCTGACTAACGTTGTGCCAGCCATGGAAATCATGCTTGATGATTTCGGCTTCGGTCTGTCCAAGCGTCGCGTCACGCTGTCGACTTCCGGCGTCGTGCCTGCGCTCGACAAATTAGGTGACATGATTGACGTCGCGCTGGCGATTTCGCTGCACGCGCCGAATGACGACATTCGTGACGAAATTGTACCAATCAACAAAAAGTACAATATCGAAACCTTCCTGGGCGCGGTTCGCCGCTATCTGGAGAAATCCAATGCCAACCAGGGACGCGTCACTATTGAATACGTCATGCTGGATCACGTTAACGATGGCACAGAGCATGCGCATCAACTGGCAGAGTTGCTGAAAGACACGCCTTGTAAAATTAACCTGATCCCATGGAACCCGTTCCCGGGGGCACCTTATGGACGTAGTTCTAATAGCCGTATTGACCGTTTCTCTAAGGTGCTGATGAGCTACGGCTTTACCACCATTGTGCGTAAAACGCGCGGTGATGATATTGACGCTGCCTGCGGACAACTGGCGGGGGATGTGATTGACCGGACTAAACGTACTCTACGTAAGCGTATGCAGGGTGAGGCTATCGACGTTAAAACCGTCTGATGCACATTGCGCTACAGCCGGATTTTTGTGCTGTGGCGCAATGTAATTTGCATGAGGGCCAGGGTTGTACTTGTCCGGTCAATAATAACGGTGCGTTTTTGTCGACTTTAAGGCAGTATGTACGGCGCGACAATAGTTTAGCCCTCAGGCTTAAGCTGTTTTTGTTAAGAGTCAGCAGAGAGGTTTATACTGTTTGACTCAGGTTGACTGAACCGATTTTCGCGGTGTGGGTGGGCATTGTGACTCACCGGCGCCTGAACCCTAATTTTCACCAGCAGCTGTAGCGAATGAATACTGAAGCCACTCACGACCAACATGAAGCACAATCCACCGGCGTTCGCCTACGTAATGCCCGTGAACAACTCGGACTCAGCCAGCAGGCTGTCGCTGAGCGACTTTGCCTGAAGGTATCCACCGTACGCGACATTGAAGACGATAAGGCGCCTGCCGACCTGGCTTCAACGTTCCTGCGCGGATACATTCGCTCTTATGCACGCCTGGTCCATATTCCTGAAGAAGAACTGTTACCGGCTCTGGAGAAACAGGCTCCGGTTCGTGCGGCGAAAGTGGCACCGATGCAGAGCTTCTCATTAGGCAAGCGTCGTAGAAAGCGTGATGGCTGGTTGATGACGTTTACCTGGCTGGTGCTGTTTGTGGTGGTCGGCCTGACGGGCGCATGGTGGTGGCAAAACCACAAAGCGCAACAGGAAGAGATCTCCACGATGGCCGATCAATCCTCTGCTGAGCTGAACGCCAACAGCGAAAACACACAAAGCGTGCCGCTGGACACCAGCGCGACGGCAACTCAGGACAACACGCCAGCGGCAACCGGTCCGGCGGAGACGGTGCAAACGCCTGCGCCGACGACGGCACCTGCGGTTGACCCGCAGCAGAACGCCGTAGTCGCGCCTTCTCAGGCCAACGTTGATACCGCTACAACCTCTCCTGCGACACCGGCAACGCCGGATGGCGCGGCACCGTTGCCGACCAATCAGGCGGGTGTGGAAGCCGCTGCGGATCCAAACGCGCTGGTGATGAACTTTACCGCCGATTGCTGGCTGGAAGTCAGCGATGCGACAGGTAAAAAGCTGTTCAGCGGAATGCAGCGTAAAGATGGTAATTTAAACCTGACCGGTCAGGCACCTTACAAGCTTAAAATTGGCGCGCCGGCTGCGGTGCAGATCCAGTATCAAGGAAAACCTGTCGATCTGAGCCGTTTTATCAGAACTAACCAGGTTGCGCGTCTGACCCTAAATGCCGAACAATCACCGGCGCAGTAATAGACGGGTAACGCGGGAGATTTTTCATGCATAACCAGGCTCCAATTCAACGTAGAAAATCAACGCGAATTTACGTTGGGAATGTGCCGATTGGCGATGGGGCTCCCATCGCCGTCCAGTCGATGACCAACACGCGGACCACGGACGTGGAAGCGACGGTTAATCAGATCAAAGCGCTGGAACGCGTTGGCGCTGACATTGTTCGTGTCTCCGTACCCACGATGGATGCCGCAGAAGCCTTCAAACTGATCAAGCAACAGGTTTCTGTTCCGCTGGTCGCCGACATTCACTTCGACTACCGTATTGCGCTCAAAGTGGCGGAATACGGCGTTGACTGCCTGCGGATTAATCCAGGCAACATCGGCAATGAAGAGCGTATCCGCATGGTGGTGGATTGCGCGCGCGACAAGAATATCCCGATTCGTATCGGTGTTAACGCCGGATCGCTGGAAAAAGATCTACAGGAAAAGTACGGCGAACCCACGCCGCAGGCTTTGCTGGAATCGGCAATGCGCCATGTGGATCATCTCGATCGTCTGAACTTTGATCAGTTCAAGGTCAGCGTAAAAGCGTCTGATGTTTTCCTCGCCGTTGAATCCTATCGCCTGCTGGCGAAGCAAATCGATCAACCACTGCATTTAGGGATCACCGAAGCCGGTGGTGCGCGCAGTGGTGCGGTGAAATCGGCAATCGGTCTTGGCCTGCTGCTGTCCGAAGGGATTGGCGATACGCTGCGCGTTTCGCTGGCTGCCGATCCGGTGGAAGAGATTAAGGTTGGCTTCGATATCCTGAAGTCTCTGCGCATTCGTGCTCGCGGGATAAACTTCATCGCCTGTCCGACCTGCTCGCGTCAGGAGTTTGACGTGATCGGCACGGTCAACGCCCTGGAGCAGCGTCTGGAAGACATCATTACGCCGATGGACGTTTCCATCATTGGCTGTGTCGTTAACGGACCGGGTGAAGCACTGGTTTCGACGCTGGGCGTGACGGGTGGTAACAAAAAAAGCGGCCTCTATGAAGACGGCGTGCGAAAAGATCGTCTGGATAACAGCGATATGATTGACCAGCTTGAAGCCCGTATCCGCGCCAAAGCGACGATGCTCGACGAAGCGCAGCGGATTAACGTGCAGCAGGTTGAAAAATAATAACGTGATGGGAAGCGGCGTGCTTCCCGTGTATGATTGAACCCGCATGGCTCCCGTATCGCTCGGGGAAGCGCTGAGGGTTCATTTTTATATTCAGAAAGAGAATAAACGTGGCAAAAAACATTCAAGCCATTCGCGGCATGAACGATTATCTGCCTGGCGAGACCGCCATCTGGCAGCGCATTGAAGGCACACTCAAAAACGTGCTCGGCAGCTACGGTTACAGTGAAATCCGCTTGCCGATTGTAGAGCAGACCCCGTTATTCAAACGCGCGATCGGCGAAGTGACCGACGTGGTTGAAAAAGAGATGTACACCTTTGAGGACCGCAATGGCGATAGCCTGACGCTGCGTCCGGAAGGCACGGCGGGCTGTGTACGCGCCGGCATCGAGCATGGTCTCCTGTACAATCAGGAACAGCGCCTGTGGTACATCGGGCCGATGTTCCGCCACGAACGTCCGCAGAAAGGGCGCTATCGTCAGTTTCATCAGTTGGGTGTCGAAGCCTTTGGTCTGCAAGGGCCGGATATTGATGCCGAACTGATTATGCTTACCGCGCGCTGGTGGCGTGCGCTGGGTATCGCTGAACATGTCAATCTTGAGCTGAACTCCATCGGATCGCTGGACGCGCGTGCAAACTACCGCGATGCGCTGGTGGCATTCCTGGAGCAGCACGTTGAGAAACTGGACGAAGACTGCAAACGTCGCATGTACTCCAACCCGCTGCGCGTGCTGGATTCAAAAAATCCGGACGTACAGGCGCTGCTCAACGATGCTCCTCAGCTTGGCGACTATCTGGATGACGATTCCCGCGAACACTTTGCTGGCCTGTGCAAACTGCTGGAAGCCGCAGGGATTGCCTACACTGTCAACCAGCGTCTGGTTCGTGGCCTCGACTACTACAACCGCACCGTGTTTGAGTGGGTCACCAGCAGCCTGGGCTCACAGGGCACCGTCTGTGCGGGCGGTCGTTATGACGGACTGGTTGAGCAACTCGGCGGTCGCGCGACGCCGGGAGTGGGCTTTGCAATGGGCCTGGAACGCCTTGTTTTACTGGTTCAGGCAGTTAATCCGGAATTTAAAGCCGATTCTGTTGTCGATATATACCTGGTCGCTTCAGGTGCGGATACGCAGTCTGCGGCAATGACACTGGCTGAGCGCGTGCGTGATGAAATCCCGGGCGTGAAGCTAATGACAAACCACGGCGGCGGCAACTTTAAGAAACAGTTTGCCCGAGCTGATAAATGGGGTGCCCGCGTTGCACTGGTGCTTGGCGAGTCCGAAGTGGCCGCCGGTACTGTCGTAGTGAAGGATTTGCGCTCCGGTGAGCAAACTGAAGTTGCACAGGATAGCGTTGCAACGCATTTGCGCACGTTAATGGCTTAAGGAGAAGGACTGCGTGGAAATTTACGAGAACGAAAACGATCAGGTTGAGGCGATTAAACGCTTCTTTGCCGAGAACGGCAAAGCCCTGGCTGTTGGGGTTATTTTAGGTGTTGGTGCGCTGGTAGGCTGGCGCTACTGGAACAATCATCAGATTGAGTCCGCACGCTCTGCTTCTCTGTCATATCAAACCGTGGTGAGTTCGCTCAGCGCGGGTAAAGCGGAAGACCTGTCAGCCGCAGAGAAATTTGCTGCCGACAATAAGAACACCTACGGCGCGTTAGCGTCGATGGAACTGGCGCAGCAGTTTGTCGATCAGAATCAACTTGAGAAGGCCGCAGCCCAGCTTCAGCAGGGACTGGCCGCCACGAGTGATGAGAATCTTAACGCAGTGATCACGCTGCGTCTTGCTCGCGTTCAGATTCAACTCAAGCAGGCGGATACGGCGCTGAAAACCCTGGAGAGTGTGAAGGGTGAAGGATGGGCGGCGATTGTTGCCGATCTGCGCGGCGAAGCGCTGCTGAGCAAAGGTGATAAACAAGGTGCGCGTAGTGCGTGGGAAGCGGGCGTGAAAAGTAACGCCTCCCCGGCACTGAGCGAAATGATGCAGATGAAAATCAATAATTTGTCCATCTGAGAGGGACCCGATGCAATTGCGTAAATTACTTCTGCCAGGGCTGCTTTCCGTTACCCTGTTGAGCGGCTGTTCACTGTTTAGTGGCGAAGAAGACGTTGTTAAAATGTCCCCATTACCGGTGGTTGAAAATCAGTTTACCCCGTCTACGGCCTGGAGCACGTCTGTAGGTAATGGTATCGGCGATTTCTATTCCAACCTCCACCCGGCGTATGCCGATAACGTGGTCTACGCAGCCGATCGCGCTGGCGTGGTGAAAGCGTTAAATGCTGATGACGGCAAAGAAATCTGGTCGGTGAACCTGGGTGAGAAAGATGGCTGGTTCTCGCGTTCGTCAGCCCAGTTGTCTGGCGGCGTAACGGTTGCAGGCGGTCACGTCTATATCGGCAGCGAAAAAGCGCAGGTTTATGCGCTGAACGCAGCGGACGGTACGGTTACGTGGCAAACCAAAGTGGCTGGCGAAGCGCTTTCCCGTCCGGTAGTCAGTGACGGCATGGTGCTGATTCATACCAGCAACGGTCAGTTGCAGGCACTGAACGAAGCCGATGGCGCCATTAAGTGGACCGTGAACCTGGATATGCCTTCGCTGTCACTGCGTGGCGAATCTGCGCCGGCAACCGCCTTTGGTGCGGCCATTGTCGGTGGCGATAACGGCCGCGTGAGCGCCGTACTGATGCAGCAAGGCCAGATGATTTGGCAGCAGCGTATTTCTCAGGCGACCGGTTCTACAGAGATTGACCGTCTGAGCGATGTGGACACCACTCCGGTCATCGTCAATGGCGTCGTTTACGCCCTGGCTTATAATGGTAACCTGACCGCGCTGGATCTGCGCAGTGGCCAGATCATGTGGAAACGTGAACTGGGCTCGGTGAATGACTTTATCGTCGACGGCAACCGTATCTATCTGGTGGATCAGAATGACCGCGTACTGGCGTTGACGACCGATGGCGGCGTTACGCTGTGGACGCAAAGCGATCTGCTGCACCGTCTGCTGACTTCCCCGGCGTTGTATAATGGCAACCTGGTGGTGGGTGACAGCGAAGGGTATCTGCACTGGCTTAACGTCGAAGATGGCCGTTTTGTGGCTCAGCAGAAAGTAGACAGCTCCGGCTTCCTGACTGAACCGGTCTCTGCTGATGGCAAGCTGCTGATCCAGGCCAAAGACGGTACCGTGTATTCCATTACACGTTAATCGTCCTGGTCGTACGCTTTAAAAAACGGCTCCTGGTGCAGGGGCCGTTTTCCTGTTTTTAACAACGGCGCAAAAATCGCGTCTGTTGTCTGATGATTTTTAAAATGAGGCTTTAAACATGGTACCTGTGGTCGCGCTTGTCGGGCGCCCTAACGTCGGAAAATCCACGTTATTTAACCGTCTAACTCGCACCCGAGATGCGCTGGTGGCGGATTTCCCGGGTCTGACTCGTGACCGTAAGTACGGTCGTGCGGAGATTGAAGGCCGTGAGTTTATCTGCATCGATACCGGCGGGATTGATGGCACCGAAGATGGCGTAGAAACCCGTATGGCGGAACAGTCGCTACTGGCAATTGAAGAGGCGGATGTGGTGCTGTTCATGGTGGATGCGCGCGCTGGCCTGATGCCTGCCGATGAAGCGATCGCCCAGCATTTACGCTCTCGTGAAAAACCGACGTTCCTGGTCGCCAACAAAACGGACGGACTCGATCCGGATCAGGCTATCGTTGATTTCTACTCGCTGGGCCTGGGTGAAATCCATCCGATCGCCGCGTCTCATGGCCGTGGCGTGCTCAGTCTGCTGGAACACGTTCTGCTGCCGTGGATGGACGATGCCGCGCCGCAGGAAGAGGTGGACGAAGACGCCGAATACTGGGCACAGTTTGAAGCTGACGAGAACGGTGAAGAAGAGCCTGAAGATGACTTCAATCCGCAGGATCTGCCGATTAAGCTGGCGATTGTCGGTCGTCCGAACGTCGGTAAGTCCACACTGACTAACCGTATTCTGGGTGAAGACCGCGTGGTCGTTTATGATATGCCGGGCACCACGCGTGACAGTATTTATATCCCGATGGAACGTGATGAGCGCGAATACGTGCTGATCGATACCGCCGGGGTACGTAAACGCGGGAAAATCACCGATGCGGTAGAAAAATTCTCCGTTATCAAGACGTTGCAGGCGATAGAGGACGCTAACGTGGTGTTGCTGGTGATTGATGCCCGCGAAGGTATCTCTGACCAGGATTTGTCGCTGCTGGGCTTTATCCTCAATAGTGGGCGCTCACTTGTCATCGTAGTGAACAAGTGGGACGGCCTGACGCAGGAAGTGAAAGAGCAGGTGAAAGAGACGCTGGACTTCCGTCTGGGCTTTATCGATTTTGCGCGTGTGCATTTTATCTCTGCGTTGCATGGCAGCGGTGTCGGCAACCTGTTTGAATCCGTCCGCGAAGCCTATGACAGCTCCACCCGTCGCGTTAGCACGGCGATGCTGACCCGAATCATGACGATGGCGGTTGAAGATCATCAGCCACCGCTGGTCCGTGGTCGTCGCGTGAAACTGAAATATGCTCATGCGGGGGGATATAACCCGCCGATTGTGGTGATTCACGGTAACCAGGTCAAAGACCTGCCGGATTCCTATAAGCGCTACCTGATGAACTACTTCCGTAAATCGCTGGAAGTGATGGGGACGCCGATCCGTATTCAGTTTAAAGAGGGCGAGAACCCGTATGCCAACAAGCGCAATACGCTGACCCCGACTCAGATGCGCAAGCGTAAACGTCTGATTAAGCACATCAAAAAAAGCAAATAATTCATTACGCCCTCTCCCGGCGGGGAGGGCGCCATCAACAGGAATATGAGGAGGAAGTGTGGAACTCATTTGTCCCGTTTGTCAGCATCCGCTCGATCGTCATGGCGATAACGCACATTGTGAAACCTGTCAGACAGACTTTAGCGTAGAAGCGCGTTGCCCGGACTGTCATCAGCCGCTCCAGGTTTTAAAAGCCTGCGGCGCAGTCGATTATTTCTGTCACAACGGTCACGGACTGATTTCGAAAAAACGCGTTGAGTTTGTGCTGTCGCAGGATTAATCGCAGATACAGGCTTCGCCCTTTTGCCAAAGATCGACCAGTGAGGCTGGCGCATCGTTTTCCGGTACCAGTACGATGATGTCGGTAACGCCTGCCTGATTATGCTGTGTCCAGATGATCTGTATGCGAAAGTAGCGCTGGTCGCCGCGACCCGGCGATCCCGTCTGTCCCGGAGGCATACCGACGGTCAGGCTCTGCCGGAGAATGTCGGCCACGCGCTGACGCTGAACAGTCGATAAGGTCGACAGCGCAATTTTGCGCTGCCGTGCCAGTTTGGGCATAAACGCGACGCCACCTTCCCGGGCCAGTTCTACCACGGCGTCATCAGTTAATTCTGGGATCTCCATTCACATCACTCCTGTGGCTTTCCAGGCCGCTTCTATCGCTTTCGCCGTTTCCGCGCCGCTGCGCTTGTCGCCGTGATAAACGGTTAAGCGGGCAAAATCAATGAAGTCTGCATCCTGTGCCAGTTGTCGATCGCAGACCGTATCATACCAGGCATAACCTGCTTTTTCCCATGCGTAGCCGCCGAGCGCGGTGGCTGCCAGATAAAACGCCCGGTTCGGGATGCCAGAGTTAAGATGAACACCGCCATTGTCTTCGCGTGTCTTAATAAAGTCCCGCATATGCGCAGGTTGTGGGTCTTTCCCAAGCAACGGGTCGTCATAGGCTGTGCCCGGTGCTGACATGGAGCGCAATCCCTTTCCATTAATGCCGTCCGCCAGCAATCCTTGCCCGATAAGCCAGTCAGCCTGATCGGCGGTTTGTTTGAGATGATACTGTTTAACCAACGCACCAAATACATCGGAAACCGATTCGTTGAGCGCCCCGGCCTGTTCAAAGTAAATCAACCCTGCTTCTGATTCGGTGATCCCGTGTGCCAGCTCATGAGCCACGACATCAATGGCAATCGTAAATCGATTAAATATCTCACCATCGCCGTCGCCAAAGACCATCTGCTGACCGTTCCAGAACGCATTCTGGTATTCATGCCCGTAATGCACGGTCCCGGTGAGAATTAAGCCTTTGTTATCCAGCGAGTCGCGGCGCCAGTTTTTCCAGAAAAAGTCATGCGTGACACCGAGGTAATCATAGGCTTCGTCCACTGCAACATCCCCGTTTGAGGGATGGCCTTCATAGCGCACCTGCGTGCCGGGTAATTCCTGCCTGTTTTTCGCATCGTAGATATCACGTTCAAGTTGACCGGGTTGATTCACATGCGGCGCCGCAGGTTTTCCGGGCATGTGCGCCATCAGGGTTTGTACGTGAGTCAGCGTCTGGCGTGCGCACTGTTGCTGCATCGCCGAACCGCTTTCAATAATGCGTCGCAGGATATAGGGCGGGATCACACTGTAAGCATGGGACATAAGGCTCTCCTGAGTCTGGCAATGCCGAAAAAGTAAGCATGTTAAGTGTAAATCATAGAAGCAAACCTGCAGGAAAGTCGGACAAATCAGCGCTGCTGAAAGTGGCGCAACTGACTATCAGGGTTTACGTTTTTAACGACGCATAAGGTGAGGGGAACAATGAATAAACATGTCGCGTTGGGGATGACGGGTTTCTCACTGATTGCTGTGACTTACGGAATGGCGCGATTTTCATGGGGAATCATGCTGCCTGATATCCGTCAGGCGATTCCCTTCACGCCAGAAGTTGCCGGGATAATTGCGGCCTGCAGCTATGTTGCCTACTGTTTATCCGTTTTTTTGGTCTCCTTTCTGACGGATCGCTTTGGTCCACGACTCCCGGCCGTTCTGGCGGGGATCACCGCAGCAATTGGATTAGTTATCCTGGCGTTGGCGTATTCCCCCCTTATTCTGGCGACAGGTCTTTTTATCGCCGGGCTCAGCTCCGGGCTAGCCTCACCGTCCCTTGCCGCAGCGGTGAGTAAGCGAATCTCAGCGGAACGGCAAACCCAGGTAAATACCCTTATCAACGCTGGAACGAGTGGGGGGATCATCCTGTCGGTTCTGGTGTTACGGGTTATGTCGGGCAACTGGCGCCTGGCATGCATCGTCTTTGCAGTCATGGCGCTATTTTGCCTGTTTGCAGTACTGCGTACGTTGCCAAGGGAACGTGCGGAACAACTCCGATCGCCGCCGCGCTGGCGCGTTGTCCTTGCGAAATCGGGGATGTTTCGCCTGCTGGTGATAGCCTTTGTTAGCGGTGTCGCCAGCGCGGCATGGTGGAGTTTTGGCCCCGAATTGCTGCAGCGCCATACCGGGCTGGACAGTGCCATCACCCATATGCTGTGGCTGGTCAGCGGTGGTGCAGGAATTGCCGCTGTATTTACCGGAAGTGCGGCAAAGCGTATCGGTATGCGCGGGGTTTACTGTTGCTCGCTGCTGTTTATGGCGGTTTCGCTAGTGTCCCTGGCGCTAAGCCACGGTTTCGCCTGGTGGCTGTTTCCGGTGGCGGCGTTAAACGGGGCGGGATATGTCATTTTATCCGGTGTGCTGTTGGTGCGGGGCGCCGCGCTGGCGGAGCCTTCACCAGCGGCGGGCGTCAGTCTGGCTTTCCTGATGCTGGCCGTTGGGCAAATTGTTGGCTCAGTGGCATTTGGTCAGCTTTATGGCGCGATTGGCGCGGCGGGGGCACTGGTTGTTTTTTCTGGGCTGTCGGGGGCATTGCTGTTCATTTCACCTGAAGACGAACGCTAGCCTGATGTCAGGCTTTTTTTCGCGCGCGTTTTTTCACCGGCGTTATGCTTTTGACTTCACTTTCTACCCAGCCGTCTTCCAGCCGGGTCGTCATCACATCACCGGCTTTCACTTGTGTCACTTTTTTCAGCACTTTGCCGTCGGTGGCCGTAGAGACGCTGTAACCACGCGCCAGGGTCGAGAGTGGGCTGACCGCTTCCAGGTGGGTAACTGCGTTGCCAAAGCGTTCCCGCGTGGCGCTCAGACGGGAACGCACATTCTCCGCCAGACGATATTCCAGTTGCTGAATGCGGGTTTGCGCACGATGAATGCGTGGCTGCGGATTTTGCTGGTTCAGGCGTTGCAGCAGACGGGATTGCCGCTGGCTGGTGCGCTTCAACTGGCCGTCGATGGCCACGTTCATACGCTGATTCAACCTCTCCAGTGCCGTCTGCTGACGAGCGAGACGCAACTGCGGATGTTGCTGTTGCAGGCGATGATAAATCTGAGTGAATCGACGACTGCGGTTCGCCAGAAAGTAATCCATCGCCATGCCGAGACGCTGCTGTGCAGACAGGATCTGACGCAGCAACTCCTGCTGATTGCGGCTGACCATTTCAGCGGCGGCCGAAGGCGTCGGCGCACGCAGGTCGGCAATAAAATCGGCAATGGTGACGTCCGTTTCATGGCCGACGGCGCTGACTACCGGAATCGCGCTGGCAAAAATAGCCCGTGCGACACGCTCGTCGTTAAAGCTCCATAAATCTTCCAGCGAACCGCCGCCGCGACCGACGATCAGGACATCACACTCCTGGCGCGCATTCGCCAGTTCGATTGCACGGACAATCTGCCCCGGTGCGTCGTCACCCTGGACGGCGGTCGGATAGATGATAACCGGTAAAGAGGGATCGCGACGTTTCAGAACATGGAGAATATCGTGCAGTGCGGCCCCGGTTTTCGAGGTAATCACCCCCACGCAGTGGGCGGGAGAGGGAAGTGACTGCTTATGCTGCTGATCAAAAAGCCCTTCAGCCTGCAGTTTAGCTTTTAACTGTTCATACTTTTGCTGGAGCAGACCTTCACCGGCAGGCTGCATGCTTTCGACGATAATCTGATAGTCGCCGCGCGGCTCGTACAGGGTGATATTGGCGCGAACCAAAACCTGCTGGCCGTGCTGGGGGCGAAAGGTCACCCGACGATTGCTGTTGCGGAACATGGCACAGCGAACCTGTGCCGTGTCATCTTTTAGCGTGAAGTACCAGTGCCCCGATGACGGCTGTGAGAAATTGGAAATCTCGCCGCTGATCCAGACCTGTCCCATTTCCTGTTCTAACAGCAGACGAACCGTCTGATTAAGGCGGCTAACAGTAAAAATTGCGGAGGTCTGAGAGGATAACATGTGAGCGGGATCAAATTCTAAATCAGCAGGTTATTCAATCGATAGTAACCCGCCTGAGCAGGAGCGCAAGCATTATTTGCAAAAAAGTGTGGATGCAACCGATTACGCTCTGTATAATGCCACGGCAATATTTATCCACCCCCAGGTTAGAGATATTGCCCATGCTACGTATTGCTAAAGAAGCTTTGACGTTTGACGACGTCCTCCTCGTTCCCGCTCATTCCACCGTTCTGCCGAATACTGCTGACCTCAGCACGCAGTTGACGAAAACGATTCGTCTGAACATTCCTATGCTCTCCGCAGCGATGGATACCGTGACTGAAGCGCGCCTCGCGATTGCACTGGCACAGGAAGGTGGCATTGGTTTTATCCACAAAAACATGTCGATTGAGCGTCAGGCAGAAGAAGTCCGCCGCGTGAAAAAACATGAATCTGGCGTAGTAACTGACCCGCAAACCGTTCTGCCGACGACTACCCTGCGTGAAGTGAAAGAACTGACTGAACGCAATGGCTTTGCAGGTTATCCTGTCGTGACCGAAGACAATGAGCTGGTTGGGATCATCACCGGTCGTGACGTGCGTTTTGTCACCGATTTGAGCCAACCGGTCAGCGTTTACATGACGCCGAAAGAGCGTCTGGTCACCGTTCGCGAAGGCGAAGCGCGTGACGTCGTGCTGGCAAAAATGCACGAGAAACGCGTCGAGAAAGCGCTGGTTGTTGATGACAGCTTCCATCTGCTCGGTATGATCACCGTAAAAGATTTCCAGAAAGCTGAACGTAAGCCGAACTCCTGTAAAGATGAGCATGGCCGTCTGCGCGTTGGCGCTGCGGTTGGCGCAGGCGCTGGCAACGAAGAGCGTGTTGATGCGCTGGTCGCGGCAGGTGTTGACGTGCTGCTGATTGATTCTTCTCACGGCCATTCTGAAGGTGTTTTACAGCGCATTCGTGAAACTCGTGCGAAATACCCGGATCTGCAAATCATTGGCGGTAACGTGGCGACCGGCGCGGGGGCTCGTGCCCTGGCGGAAGCGGGCGTGAGCGCGGTGAAAGTGGGTATTGGCCCTGGTTCCATCTGTACCACTCGTATCGTGACTGGCGTGGGTGTGCCGCAGATCACCGCAGTGTCTGATGCTGTTGAAGCGCTGGAAGGGATGGGGATTCCCGTTATCGCTGACGGCGGTATCCGTTTCTCTGGCGATATCGCCAAAGCCATCGCGGCTGGCGCAAGCGCGGTGATGGTGGGTTCCATGCTGGCGGGCACGGAAGAATCCCCGGGTGAAATCGAACTTTACCAGGGCCGTTCCTACAAATCCTACCGCGGCATGGGCTCTCTGGGCGCAATGTCCAAAGGTTCTTCTGACCGTTACTTCCAGAGCGATAACGCCGCAGACAAACTGGTGCCGGAAGGTATCGAAGGCCGCGTTGCCTATAAAGGCCGCCTGAAAGAGATTATTCACCAGCAGATGGGCGGCCTGCGCTCCTGTATGGGGCTGACCGGCTGTGGTACTATCGACGAATTGCGTACTAAAGCGGAATTCGTACGTATCAGTGGTGCGGGTATTCAGGAAAGCCACGTTCACGACGTGACCATCACCAAAGAGTCCCCGAATTACCGTATGGGCTCCTGATAAGTTTCCGCGCCCGGTTTTAACCGGGCGTTTTGTTATTGTTTCACTTGCCTCGGAATTAGCGTCAATGACAGACAATATTCACAAGCATCGCATTCTCATCCTTGATTTCGGATCGCAGTACACACAACTGGTTGCACGTCGCGTACGTGAACTGGGCGTTTACTGTGAACTGTGGGCGTGGGATGTAACTGAAGCACAGATTCGCGAGTTTAATCCTAGCGGCATCATTCTTTCCGGTGGCCCGGAAAGCACCACGGAAGCAAACAGCCCACGTGCACCGCAATACGTTTTCGAAGCCGGCGTTCCGGTCTTCGGCGTGTGCTACGGCATGCAGACGATGGCGATGCAGTTGGGCGGTCATGTTGAAGGGTCGACTGAGCGTGAATTCGGCTACGCGCAGGTTGAAGTTGTAACCGACAGCGCGCTGGTTCGCGGTATCGAAGACTCCCTGACCGCTGACGGCAAACCGCTGTTGGATGTGTGGATGAGCCACGGCGATAAAGTGACGGCAATTCCGTCCGACTTCGTCACCGTTGCCAGCACCGAAAGCTGCCCGTTTGCCATTATGGCGAACGAAGAAAAACGCTTCTACGGCGTTCAGTTCCACCCGGAAGTGACCCATACCCGTCAGGGGATGCGTATGCTGGAGCGTTTTGTCCGCGATATCTGCCAGTGTGAAGCGTTGTGGACGCCGGCAAAAATCATCGACGACGCCGTTGAGCGTATCCGCCAGCAGGTTGGCGATGACAAAGTGATCCTCGGCCTTTCCGGTGGCGTGGACTCTTCCGTCACGGCGATGCTGCTGCACCGTGCGATCGGTAAAAACCTGACCTGTGTCTTCGTCGATAATGGTCTGCTGCGTCTGAATGAAGCCGGGCAGGTGATGGATATGTTCGGTGATCACTTTGGTCTGAACATTGTGCATGTTCCGGCTGAAGATCGTTTCCTGACCGCGCTGAAAGGCGAGAACGATCCGGAAGCGAAACGTAAGATCATTGGCCGCGTTTTTGTTGAAGTCTTCGACGAAGAAGCGCTGAAGCTGGAAGATGTGAAATGGCTGGCGCAGGGCACCATCTATCCTGACGTTATCGAATCTGCCGCTTCTGCGACCGGTAAAGCGCATGTCATCAAATCTCACCATAACGTAGGTGGTCTGCCTAAAGAGATGAAGATGGGTCTGGTTGAGCCGCTGAAAGAGCTGTTCAAAGACGAAGTGCGTAAAATTGGTCTGGAACTGGGCCTGCCGTACGATATGCTCTACCGTCACCCGTTCCCGGGACCAGGTCTGGGCGTGCGCGTGCTGGGTGAAGTGAAGAAAGAATATTGCGACCTGCTGCGTCGTGCGGACGCTATCTTCATTGAAGAACTGCACAAAGCCGACCTGTACAACAAAGTGAGTCAGGCGTTCACCGTGTTCCTGCCGGTTCGCTCTGTTGGCGTGATGGGCGATGGCCGTAAATACGACTGGGTGGTTTCTCTGCGTGCGGTTGAAACCATCGACTTCATGACCGCGCATTGGGCACACCTGCCGTATGACTTCCTGGGCCGTGTGTCTAACCGCATCATCAACGAAGTGAACGGCATTTCCCGCGTCGTGTATGACATCAGCGGTAAGCCGCCAGCTACGATCGAGTGGGAATAATATCCCCACACGTCACTGACGTATAATCGACAAAACCCTCTGTTTAGACAGGGGGTTTTTGCTTTATTTGGGCGTATAAAAGACCAAATGGCGTCTGTCTGAAATAACAGGATTAACGTTGAGCAGGCGTTTCGACAGAAAGAGTAGACTGTTGCGCGTCTTTTTTGTCCTGATGATGATGCCAGGCGCCGATAGAAGAGTAGACAAAACGTCCAAAAAAGAAGATAAAGCTGATAAGCAATACGATACGGGTCATGCGACTGTTAAATCGATGTCGTTTTCGCATACTGGTTGCCTGACTCACAAAAGGTTCCTTAAGGGATGCCCATACGGGCGATAGATACATTAAGGCACACTGTGTCAGGCGGGTCAATTCTTGATTATGTAAAATTGCGTCAGTTGAATCATATCTCGTTGTTATGAAGAATAATGATATTATTTACATTAATAATATGAGAATGATAACACCGTGAAATAAAGGTAATAATTGATTAATGGGGACGGAATTATTTGATATACGTCAAAAATAACTTCCCGTTGATAACTAAAATCTGTGCGACATGTATGGTGAGTTTTTCATCTTAATTTTGACGTCAGGTGGGATGCCTGTCTGATTCACCCCTTAAGGATCCAGGGGTTCCGCTGAGCGTCTATGCGACTGAATAAAACTTATATTGCAATCAGAGATAAGTGGTGGGGACTGCCTCTGATTTTGCCTTCCCTGTTTTTACCGCTCGTGAGCCATACGAATACCTATGCGCATGTGGCCACCGGGGATGTCATCCTTTTCTACTTACCGTTATCACTCATGATGAGCCTGATGATTTTTTTCGGTTGGGCGGCATTACCCGGTATTGTTCTGGCGGTTTTTATTCGCAAATATCCGCAGGTAGGTCTGGCGGAAACATTGCCTGTTATTGCGCATTTTCTTATTGCTGTCGTGCTCAGCTGGGGCGGTTACCGTGTTTTTACGCCCCGACGTAACAACATCTCGCATGGTGACGCGCAGCTGGTCTTCCCCCGCATTTTTTGGCAAGTTTTTTGCCCCGCAACGCTATTTCTGGTGCTTTTCCAGTTCGCAGCCTTTGTGGGGTTGTATGAAAGCAAGTTGAGCTTAATGGGGGGAACACCATTTAACATCAACGCATTAATAAACTACCAGGGTATTCTGGTGGGCAATTTGATTGGTGTACCGCTCTTCTACTTTATTATTCGCGTTATTCGTAACCCGCTACATTTACGCGGCTATTATTCGCAATTAAAGTTACAGTTTGATGCCAAGGCCTCGCAAAAAGAGATCATTATTTGGTTGCTGGTATTGTCCGCTTTAATGTCTTTGCTTTGTATGCCACTGAATGAAAATAGTTCCATATTCAGCACGAACTATACTATGTCATTATTACTCCCGGTTATGTTATGGGGAGCGATGCGTTATGGCTATCGATTCATATCACTGCTATGGGCGCCAGTTTTAATTATTGCGATCCATAATTACAGAAGCTATACGCCCTATTATTCAGGTTACGATGTACAACTGGCGATTACCTCTTCCAGTTTCCTGGTTTTTTCTTTTATTGTGAATTACATGGCGGTGCTGGCGACGCGTCAGCGGATTGTGAGCAGTCGTGCCCGACGGCTTGCGTTTCTTGATCCGGTTGTCCATCTTCCCAATCTTCGTGCGCTCAACCGCGCGCTGAGAAATACGCCCTGGTCTGCGTTGTGCTTTCTGCGCGTTCCTGAACTCGAGTTTCTCGTGAAAAATTACGGAATAATGCTGCGTATCCAGTACAAGCAACAGCTCTCCCACTGGATTGCCGAAAAGTTGGGTCCTGATGAGCATGTTTACCAAATGTCCGGGCCTGACCTGCTGCTACGCTTAAATACAGAGTCACATCAGCAACGCATTGACGATCTGGATGAGCATATCAAGATGTTCCGGTTTGTCTGGGATGGCATGACGTTCCAGCCACAGGTGGGGATGAGCTATTGCTATGTGCGTTCCCCGGTAAATCACATTTACCTGTTGCTGGGGGAGTTGAGCACGACGGCTGAGCTGTCCATCATGACCAACACGCCGGAAAATTTAGAGCGTAGTGGTGCGATGAACATGCAGCGTAATCTGCGAGACAAAGTCGCAATGATGAACCGGTTACAGCATGCGCTGGAGCATGACCGTTTTTGTCTGATGGCGCAGCCAATCGAAGGGCTTCGCGGCGATGTTTATCATGAGATTTTACTGCGATTGCTGGATGATGACGGTGGCATGATCAACCCTGATGCCTTCCTGCCCGTCGCGCATGAGTTTGGTCTCTCCTCGAGAATTGATCTCTGGGTTATCGAACACACGTTACGCTTTATGGCGGAGAATCGTGCGCAGATGCCTGCCCGTCGCTTTGCGCTTAACCTGTCGGCGTCCTCGGTCTGTCGGGCCAGGTTTGCGCAGGATATCAGCAAACTGCTGAGCAAATACCAGATCGAAGCCTGGCAATTGATATTTGAAGTGACAGAAAGTCAGGCGCTGATGAATGCCGGACAGGCGGAGGCAACGCTGCAAAATCTGCAACAACTGGGCTGCCAAATCGCTATTGATGACTTCGGTACGGGTTACGCCAGTTATGCAAGGCTGAAAAACGTTAACGCCAATATTCTGAAGATTGACGGTAGTTTCATCCGCAATATCGTTTCGAATAGCCTCGACTATCAGATTGTGGCCTCAATCTGTCATCTGGCGCGTATGAAGAAAATGCAGGTGGTCGCTGAATTTGTCGAAAGCGAGGAGATTCGCCATGCCGCGATCTCTCTGGGGATTGACTATATGCAGGGATATTTAATCGGTGTGCCGCAGCCGTTAAGCGACACGCTGAAAGAGCAGGTGCCAGTGACTGGCACCTGAGTGTGCTTCACGCGGCGATTTCCGGTGAGCGTTCTTCTTCAATTTTCAGACGCCAGCCGGTCACCGCTTCCCAGTATTGCTGTTCTTTTTCCAGATCGAGCAAAACCAGCGCGTTCTGGCTGAACCAGTCGTGAGGGAAACGCAGGGTCCAGTGGTTGTCATCGGTGATGAGCGTCAGCGTAGGCGGTGTGGTCGTGGCCTGGCGCTGGTTGTTCAGCAGTACGCCAAGACGCAATAGCTGAATGAGCGGCAGGAACTGCTTCTTCTTAAACAGCGTAAAACGGGGGAGATCGTCCAGCTTCACCGCCTTACGATGGTAGCGAACCAGCGTGGCCATCATGGTTTGCTGCTCCTGATTAAAACCAGGCAAATCGCTGTTTTGCAGGATATACGCCGAGTGACGGTGCAGGCCGCTGTGATTAATGTTCAGTCCAACCTCATGCAACATCGCTGCCCATTTCAGCAACGCTTCAAGCTGCGGATGCGCCAGCTTCGGCTGCTGCGTTTGCCATTGGTCATACATCTGCATCGTGGTTTCCAGCACGCGTCGCGCCTGTTCGCTGTCGATATTGTACTGATTCGCCAGGCTGCTGGCGGTGCGACTGCGGACATCCTGATGGCGGAAGCGACCTTCCATTTCGTACAGCACGCCTTCGCGCAGCGCACCATCGGAAAGGCGTAACTCGCGGATCGCCAGCGCATCAAAGACACCGCATAAAATCGCCAGACCTGGAACAAAGACCGCTTTTCGCTCTTCAGATAACCCCGGCAGGCTTAGCGACTCGAAACTGCGGTGTTGCAGCAGTTCGGTTACCAGTCGGTCCAGACGTTCTGGGGTGATGAACCCGTCTTTCTCGCCCATTTCTAAGAGCACTTCGTGCGCGGCTTTGATGGTGCCAGAGGCCCCCAGCGCAACGTTCCAGCCCTGAATACGGAATTGCCAGGTCAGGGTTTCAAGCTTCTGCGCCGCCGCCATTCTGGCACGCTGGAAGTTTTCCTTGCTGATGACGCCGCCGGGGAAATAGATCTGGGCAAAACTGACGCAACCCATACGACGGCTTTCAACCAGCTTCGGTTCGAAGTTTTCCCCAATGACCAGCTCCGTCGAGCCGCCGCCAATGTCGATGACCAGCTTGCGGCCTTTTTCCGGTTGCGTATGTTCTACGCCCATAAAGATCAGACGCGCTTCTTCATTGCCGGAAATGATCTCGATCGGATAGGGGATAACCTTTTCCGCTCGTTTGAGAAAATCGGTGGCGTTTTGCGCCTGACGAAGCGTATGGGTACCGACAATACACACGCTGGAGGGGGCGAACCCCTGAAGACGTTCAGCAAACAGTGACAGGCAGCTTAGCCCGCGCTCCATTGCCTCTTCGCTCAGCATGTTGTCTTCGCCGAGACCATCCGCCAGATGCACGCGCTGTTTCAGGCGACCGATGATCTGCATGGCGCCATCCACCACACGGGCAATCACCATGTGAAAACTGTTTGAACCGAGGTCGACCGCCGCAAACTCCTGCGGTCGTGGGGTCTTATCATGTATTGGCATAGCGTTAGTCAGATTGCTCGAGTGATTTGATATAGTCGTAAATAGCCAGTTGCGACTGCACTTTGCGGCGGTTTCCACGCGGCACGTAGCGATTACTCAGTTCTTTATCGATGTAGCGGGCTTTTACCGTATCGCTGAACAGGATGTCAATAATATCCAGCACCCGCTGCTTCAGGCGCGGATCAAGCAGCGGCGTCGCCACCTCAATGCGGTAGTCGATATTACGCGTCATCCAGTCGGCGGAAGAGAGATAGACCTGCTTATCGCCGCCGTTTTCGAAGATATACACCCGGTCATGCTCAAGATAACGGTCCACAATACTGATGACGCGGATATTATCGCTGATACCTTCCAGATTCGGAATAAGCGAGCACATACCACGAATCAACAGATTGACCGGTACACCTGAGCTGGAGGCGGCATACAGCCGATCGACCAGCCCTTTGTCCACCAGGTTATTCAGTTTCAGTGTGATGCCGGAGGGGAGTCCCTGTTGAGCGTTGGCGATTTCACGATCGATCATCTCATACAGCAGGCGGCGCGAGTTTTGCGGCGAGACCAGCAGATAATCAAACGTCACCGGGCGATACGGGTTCTCGATAAAATTGAACACCCGACGGACTTCGTTAGTGATCCGCGCGTCGGCGGTCAACAGCGAATAGTCGGTATACAGACGCGCGGTTTTTTCGTTGAAATTACCGGTGCCGATATGGGCGTAACGCACCACCTCTTCGCCTTCTTTGCGCGAAATCAGGAACAGCTTGGCGTGAATTTTTAAGCCTGGCGCGGAGAAGATGACATGCACGCCCGCTTCCGTCAGGCGTTTCGCCCAGTGAATGTTGGCCTCTTCATCAAATCGTGCCTGTAACTCCACCACAACGGTCACTTTTTTACCGTTATGGGCGGCGTGGATCATTGAGTCGATGATCCGCGAGTCTTTTGCCACGCGGTAGATGTTGATTTTGATTGCCAGCACGCTCGGGTCAAACGAGGCCTGGCGCAGCAGTTCCAGAACGTGCTCAAAGGTGTGATACGGATAGTAAAGCAACACATCGCGTTCACGAATGGCGTCAAATCCGTTACGGAACTTCTCTTTATCAAACCAGATATGGCGTAAGCGCGGCAGCGGCTTATTCACCAGATTGGCTTTGCCGACATTAGGGAAGTTAATGAAATCTTTGAAGTTGTGATAACGCCCGCCGGGAACGATAGAGTCATAGCGTGAAATCGTCAGCTTCTCGCGCAGCACTTCGACCAGTGCATTAGGCATGTCGCGCTGATAAACAAAACGCACCGGCTCGGCGGTCAAACGCTGTTTCAGGCTGGAGGACATCAGCTCCATCAGGCTGGATTCCATCTCGTGCACCAGATCGTACTCGGCGTCACGGGTCATCTTCATGGAATAGGCATTCAGTGCGTCATAATCAAAGAAGCCCTTAAAGATGTCGTCCAGACAGTAGCGCAGAATGTTATCCAGCAGGATCATTGGTTTACGGCGACGCGGGGCTTCCGGCGGCAGATTCACAAAGCGTGGAACCTTGTCAGACGGAATTTCCAGCAGCGCATAGCGAATGGTGTCGCCGCGAATAATTTCGACTGCCAGATAGGTGTAGTCATCCTTCAGGAACTGTACCAGATCCGTTTCGCGGTTAATTAAAATAGGGGTGATGTGCTGGCGCAGATACTGTTTGAAATAGTGGCGCAGCCAGCTTTGCTGATTGACTGACAGTTGACGCTCGTTGATCAGGAAGATCTGATTACGCGCCATCTCCAGCAGCAGTTCGTTATACAGGCCATCGAATTCCTGGTCGGCTTTCAGTACGCGGGACTGGATTTTGCCTAACAGGTGGCGAGAATGTGAATTTGAACCCTGTTCTTCGCTGATGATGATGCGACGTTTGAGCTCTGCGAAGCGAACTTTGTAGAATTCATCCAGGTTATTGGAATAGATGCCTAAGAAACGCATCCGTTCAATTAGCGGGTTTGATTTATCCGCGGCTTCCTGGAGCACACGTTCGTTGAACGCTAACCAGCTGAGCTCTTTCTCGATATAAAGCTTTTCCTGACCCATTAATACTTATACTCCGTTTTATTCACGGGACACTGCCTGATTATTATGGCGAGCATTGCGCTCAGATGTCCAACTGTGCCAGAAAAATATGACAATAAACCGTCTGATCGCAAAGGGGAAGGGGGACTGGAGGTCTGAAGAGAAGCGCTGGCCGGATAAGGGATGACATCCGTTATCCGGCACCGTTTTTACTCGTCGGCAGCGTAGCCCTGTGGCGGCAGGCGAACACCGTCCAGCCAGGCGGCGTTATCGCGCATTTTCAGCCGTCCGTCCACAAACCAACTGACGACCAGCGGGTAAATGGCGTGTTCCTGAACCTGAACGCGGGCGGTGATTTCATCTTCGTCATCGCCCTCAAAAACCGGAACTTTGGACTGCAAAATGACCGGTCCGCCGTCGAGCTCGTCAGTGACAAAGTGGACCGAGGTGCCGTGTTCCTCATCGCCGTTTTCCAGCGCCTGACGGTGGGTGTGCAAACCGGGATATTTGGGCAACAGGGAAGGGTGAATATTCAGCAGTCGACCGTTGTAGTGCGCGACGAACGCCGGGCTCAGAATGCGCATAAAACCGGCCAGCACCACCACGTCAGGCGCATACGCGTCGATCTCAAGGATCAGCTCGCGGTCAAATGCTTCACGGCTGGAAAACTGATCCGCCGTCAGCGTATGGGCCGGGATTGCCGCTTTTCTGGCACGCTCAAGGCCGAACGCGTCGGCCTTGTTGCTGAATACTGCCCGCAGGGTGCCGTTGATTTTCTTCTCTTTGCAGGCATCAATAATCGCCTGCAAATTGCTTCCGTTACCGGAAATAAGCACCACAATATTCATTATTCAATAACCACGCGCTGCGCGGAATCGGAAGCCTTGATGACGCCGAGCTTCCAGGCTTTTTCACCTTTTGCCTTCAGCAGGGTAAGGGCGTTGTCTACTTCTGCCGCCGGAAGAGCAATGACCATGCCGACGCCGCAGTTAAAGGTACGATACATTTCATGCTGGCTGACGTTGCCGGCGCTTTGCAGCCAGTTAAAAACAGCTGGCCACTGCCAGGAGGATTCATCGATCACCGCCTGCGTGTTGTCCGGCAGTACGCGCGGAATGTTTTCCCAGAAGCCGCCGCCGGTCAGGTGCGCGATAGCGTGCACATCAACCTTTTCAATCAATTCCAGAATCGATTTCACGTAGATGCGGGTCGGCGCCAGCAGGTGGTCGGCCAACGGTTTGCCTTCCAGAACCGTCGTTTCTGGATCGCAGCCGCTGACTTCAACAATTTTACGTACCAGTGAGTAACCGTTGGAGTGCGGACCGCTGGAACCCAGTGCAATCAACACATCGCCATCGGCCACTTTGGAACCGTCAATGATGTCTGATTTTTCGACCACGCCGACGCAGAAACCCGCGACGTCATAATCTTCACCGTGATACATCCCCGGCATTTCAGCGGTTTCCCCGCCGACCAGCGCGCAGCCGGATTGCAGGCAGCCTTCGGCGATACCGTTAATCACGCTGGCTGCGGTATCCACATCCAGTTTGCCAGTGGCGTAGTAGTCGAGGAAAAACAGCGGCTCAGCACCCTGAACGACCAGGTCGTTGACGCACATCGCCACGAGATCAATGCCGATGGTATCGTGACGCTTCAGATCCATCGCCAGACGCAGTTTTGTCCCGACGCCATCAGTACCGGAAACCAGCACTGGTTCACGATATTTTTGCGGCAATGCGCACAGCGCACCGAAGCCACCCAAACCACCCATCACTTCCGGGCGGCGAGTTTTCTTCACTACGCCTTTGATTCGATCCACCAGAGCATTACCCGCGTCAATATCAACACCGGCATCTTTATAGCTAAGAGAGGTTTTATCGGTCACTGCCTGGTTCCCCACGTTTTCTTACGGTAAAAGTAAAATTCGGCGCAATTCTAGCAGGGAAAGCAAACGTTTGCGAGCCTGTGTTGCATCCGTTTTTATCTGTCGAGATTTGCTGCATTTTCTCCGCGGCGCGGTGTTTTTATGACCTGAACCACGAAAATGAAACCGGGTTCAGTTTCACCCTTGAAAGCAGTGCCGGGATTGCTCAGTATCATACTGAAACCGGTTTCTGTTTTGTCATAGCAAATTAACGAGGGAAACTATGTCTGGATTTAACGCGAATTTCATGTGGGGCGGGGCGGTCGCCGCTCATCAGCTTGAGGGCGGCTGGCAGGAAGGCGGAAAAGGGATCAGCGTTGCTGACGTCATGACGGCGGGCGCTCATGGCGTGGCGCGAGAAATTACCGATGGCGTGCTGCCCGGCAAAAACTACCCTAACCACGAGGCGATCGATTTTTATCATCGCTACAAAGAAGACATTAAGCTTTTCGCTGAAATGGGCTTTAAATGTTTCCGGACGTCCATTGCCTGGACGCGCATTTTCCCACTTGGGGATGAAACGCAGCCAAACGAGGCGGGACTGCAATTTTACGACGATCTGTTTGATGAATGCCTGAAGTATGGCATTGAACCGGTAATTACCCTGTCGCATTTCGAGATGCCCTACCATCTGGTGACGGAGTATGGCGGCTGGCGCAACCGGAAGCTGATCGACTTTTTTGTCCGCTTTGCGAAGGTCGTCTTTACCCGCTATCAGGGCAAAGTGAAGTATTGGATGACCTTCAATGAGATCAACAACCAGGCCAATTACCATGAGGATTTTGCACCGTTCACGAACTCCGGCCTGAAGTATCAGCCAGGTGAAGATCGTGAACCGGTAATGTACCAGGCGGCGCACTATGAACTGGTGGCCAGTGCGCTGGCGGTGAAGGCGGCACGAGAAATTAACCCGGCATTGCAGATCGGCTGCATGATCGCCATGTGCCCCATCTACCCACTGACCTGTGCGCCAAACGACATGATGATGGCGATGAACGCCATGCACCGTCGCTACTGGTTTACCGATGTGCATGTGCGGGGGAAATATCCGCAGCATATTCTCAACTATTTTACGCGCCGCGAGTTTGACCTCGATATCACGGAAGAAGACCGTGTTGCTCTGTCCGAAGGCTGCGTCGACTACATCGGTTTTAGCTATTACATGTCGTTTGTCACCAAAGCGACAGACGATAACCCGCAACTCGATTATGACGAGAGCAAAAGTCTGGTCTCCAATCCCTACGTACAGAAATCGGACTGGGGCTGGCAGATTGATCCGGTGGGATTGCGCTATTCGCTGAACTGGTTCTGGGATCACTACCAGTTGCCGTTGTTTATCGTTGAGAACGGGTTTGGTGCGATTGATGTTCAGTTGCCTGACGGCACCGTGGATGACAGCTACCGTATCGAGTATATGGCGGCACATCTTCGTGAAATGAAAAAAGCGGTGGAAGAGGATGGCGTGGATCTCATGGGGTACACGCCGTGGGGATGTATCGATCTGGTTTCTGCGGGAACGGGAGAGATGAAAAAACGCTACGGGTTTATCTACGTTGATAAAAATAATGACGGTAGTGGGACGCTGGCGCGCAGTCGTAAGAAATCTTTCGCCTGGTATCAGCAGGTGATAAAAAGTAACGGTGAATCCCTCTGATTTCAGCCACTTGATACTTGGCCCCGCACAGAATGCGGGGCGTGTTTTATACTCATCACCCAAACGTATACTACTTTGCTTGATCCAGGTCATGCATACGTTATGTTGCGCCAGAGAGGAAAAGCGGTATAATCCGGCGATTTTTTTTGTGGTTGCCACTCGTCTGAGGAAAGGAGAAGAGTATGAAGATCGTGGAAGTCAAACACCCACTCGTCAAACACAAGCTGGGTCTGATGCGTGAGAACGATATCAGCACCAAACGCTTTCGTGAACTCGCCTCGGAAGTAGGCAGTCTGCTGACCTACGAAGCGACTGCGGGCCTGGAAACCGAAAAAGTAACCATTGAAGGCTGGAATGGTCCGGTCGAAGTGGATCAAATCAAAGGCAAAAAAATTACCGTTGTACCTATCCTGCGTGCCGGTCTGGGCATGATGGAAGGCGTGCTGGAAAACGTACCCAGCGCACGTATCAGCGTGGTCGGCATGTACCGCAACGAAGAAACGCTTGAGCCGGTCCCGTATTTCCAGAAGCTGGTATCCAATATCGACGAGCGCATGGCGCTGATCGTCGACCCGATGCTGGCAACCGGGGGTTCTGTTATCGCCACTATCGATCTGCTGAAAAAAGCGGGCTGCAGCAGCATCAAAGTGCTGGTGCTGGTGGCGGCCCCGGAAGGGATCGCCGCGCTGGAAAAAGCGCATCCGGATGTGGAACTCTACACCGCGTCGATCGACCAGGGCCTGAACGAGCACGGATACATTATTCCGGGGCTGGGTGATGCCGGCGATAAGATTTTTGGTACGAAGTAAGTGAATAACTGATAAATAGCCGACTTTAAGAGTCGGCTTTTTTTTGAATAAAACAACTCAACGATTCATAACAAACACACTCAGAGGAAAACACTATGACGCGCCGTGCTATCGGGGTGAGTGAAAGACCGCCACTTTTACAGACAATCCCGCTTAGTTTGCAACACCTGTTCGCCATGTTTGGCGCAACCGTGCTGGTGCCAGTTCTGTTTCATATCAACCCGGCTACCGTTCTGTTGTTCAACGGGATCGGGACCTTGCTGTATCTCTTTATCTGTAAAGGAAAAATTCCTGCCTATTTAGGTTCAAGCTTCGCGTTTATCTCACCGGTTCTACTGCTGTTGCCGTTGGGATACGAAGTGGCGCTGGGCGGCTTCATCATGTGTGGTGTGCTGTTCTGCCTGGTTTCTTTCATTGTCAAGAAAGCGGGAACCGGCTGGCTGGACGTGATGTTTCCTCCTGCGGCAATGGGCGCAATCGTTGCCGTCATCGGTCTTGAACTGGCAGGCGTGGCCGCTGGTATGGCTGGATTGCTGCCTGCGGAAGGACAATCTGCGGATTCGAAGACCATCATTATCTCGATGGTGACGCTGGCGGTGACCGTGTTTGGCTCGGTGCTGTTTCGTGGTTTCCTTGCGATTATCCCGATCCTGATTGGGGTACTGGCAGGTTATGCACTGTCATTTGCGATGGGCGTGGTTGATACCACACCGATTGCCGAGGCGCACTGGTTTGCGCTGCCGACCTTCTACACGCCGCGCTTTGAGTGGTTCGCCATTCTGACTATTCTGCCTGCGGCGCTGGTGGTGATTGCCGAACACGTCGGTCACCTCGTGGTCACGGCGAATATCGTCAAAAAAGATCTGGTTCGCGACCCGGGCCTGCATCGCTCGATGTTTGCCAACGGTTTGTCGACGGTGATTTCTGGCTTCTTTGGCTCCACGCCCAACACCACCTACGGTGAGAACATTGGTGTAATGGCAATCACCCGTGTTTACAGTACCTGGGTAATTGGCGGCGCGGCGATTTTCGCGATTCTGCTGTCCTGCGTCGGTAAACTGGCGGCGGCGATCCAGATCATTCCGCTACCGGTGATGGGTGGGGTGTCATTGCTGCTGTACGGGGTGATCGGGGCATCCGGTATTCGCGTGCTGATTGAATCGAAAGTGGATTACAACAAAGCGCAGAACCTGATCCTGACCTCTGTCATTCTGATCATTGGCGTCAGCGGCGCGAAAGTGCACATTGGCGCGGCGGAGCTGAAAGGAATGGCGCTGGCGACGATCGTTGGGATCGGTCTGAGCCTGATCTTCAAGCTGATTTCTGTCCTGCGCCCGGAAGAAGTGGTGTTGGACGCGGAAGATGCGGATACGCCGAAGCCGTAAAATGGGATCCGGGCAGTGATGCTGCCCGGTTCTAACGCGACGGAATTCTGTGGTAAACTCATCACGATTTTAATGAAATCTGGGTTGAGGTCTCTCTGAACACACCGGCACAGCTCTCTTTGCCACTTTATCTGCCTGACGACGAAACGTTTGCAAGTTTCTGGCCGGGAGATAACGCCTCTTTACTGGCCGCACTGCAAAACGTGCTGCGCCAGGAGCATAGCGGATACATCTATCTCTGGTCGCGTGAAGGCGCCGGCCGCAGCCATTTGCTGCATGCTGCCTGTGCTGAATTATCGCAGCGTGGTGATGCCGTTGGCTATGTGCCGCTGGACAAGCGCACCTGGTTTGTACCGGAAGTGCTCGACGGGATGGAACACCTGTCGTTAGTCTGTATCGACAATATTGAATGTGTCGCGGGTGATGAAGAGTGGGAGATGGCGATTTTTGATCTCTACAACCGCATTCTGGAATCCGGAAAAACGCGGTTACTGATCACCGGCGATCGTCCTCCACGGCAGTTAAAGCTGGGGCTGCCCGATCTGGCCTCGCGTCTGGATTGGGGGCAAATCTACAAGCTGCAACCGCTGTCGGATGAAGATAAATTGCAGGCGCTACAACTACGCGCCCGACTGCGCGGATTTGAACTCCCGGAAGACGTGGGGCGCTTTTTGCTCAAACGGCTCGACAGAGAGATGCGCACGCTGTTTATGACGCTCGATCAGCTTGATCACGCCTCCATCTCCGCGCAGCGCAAATTGACCATTCCGTTCGTGAAAGAAATTCTGAAGCTCTAGCCGAAATACAAGGTTACGTATCGCAGTCGGTCTGATAAGCGTAGCACCATCAGGCAGAACGGTGCGGATGCCGGAGGGCGACGTCGCCTTATCCGGCCTGATTACCCAAACAAACGCCCTCACTCAGAGGGGGAATCCTCAACTGCCAGATCGTTAAGTAAATGCTGCATCAGCAGTGGAATCGGTCTGCCCGATGCCACGCTTCTTCCCCCTTCGCGCCACAACGCCGTACCGCTGACGTCGAGATGCGCCCATGGAATCGTCGCCGGACAAAAATGATGAAGCAGCCAGGCCGCCGATGCGCTGATTGCCGCGTTGTTAGTCGGCGTATTGCACAGATCGGCAATCGCGCTCTCCGTTTGTTTTTTCAGGTGAGCGTCCAATGGCAGCGACCAGACTCTGTCTCCGCTCTGTTCACCGGCAACGGTTAACGCCGCACGCAGCGCGCTATCCTGGGTCATCAATCCACTCAGCTCATAGCCCAGCGCTTTCACCACGGCGCCGGTCAGCGTTGCTAAATCAATGATATAGCGAGTCTCTTTGTGGCGCTGGCTGGCCCAGGCAATGGCGTCAGCAAGTACCAGTCGTCCTTCGGCGTCAGTGTTGTTGATCTCCACCTTCATCCCGTTACAGGCGCGTGCTACGTTACCCGGTTGCATGGCGTCGGGACCAATGGCGTTTTCCGCCAGCGCCAGTGCGCCCATGACTCGAACCGGCAGCGCCAGCCCGGCAATACTAAGCATCAGCCCAAGCACGTTGGCTGCGCCGCACATGTCGTACTTCATGGTGTACATGCCCGCGCCTTCTTTCAGCCACAAACCGCCGGTGTCGAAAGTGATGCCTTTCCCGACATAGCTGCGCACCGGGCCGCTGCTGACGCCGTCGTAATGAATCGCCAGCAGGCGGGGCGGGCGGCTGGAGCCTTTCCCCACGGCGTGCAGCAAGCCAAGGCCTTGCGCTACGATGGCCTGTTCGTCCAGCACTTCGCAGCGCAGGTCAGGGTAAGCCGCGCATAGACGTTGGGCCTCTTCGACAACGAACTGCGGCGTACACTGCTCGGATGGCATATCCGCCAGGCGGCGGGCGGCGACCATGCCGTTGGCAATGGCCTGCTGCCGACGGAAAATTTCCTCTAACGCTTCCTGCTGTTCGGGTAAACAAAGCGCCGTTATGTGGTCGAGTCGTATCGTCGCGTTGTCTGTAGTTTTCAGTTGCAGGTCGTCAAGGCGATGTACCTGATTGAACAGAAAACGCAGAACCTGAAGCAGCACGGTTTCGTGTATTTCGCGAACATCAATGATCACGTGAGAACTGACCGGCGTGGTGAACAGTGGACGTAATGCGTTCAGCAAACCGTCGGTCAGGTTGTCCTGCCACAGTGCTGATGGAATGAGGGTGATGCGTTTGTAAGGGGCGCAGCCAAAACAGGTATCCGCCATGTTACCCGTGGCACGCATTTCGTTTATCAGCGCGGTGTCTGGTAACTGTTGGCTTGTGGGACGGGCAATCAGGTGCGCGTTGGGTTGCGCCTCTGAAAGGGACTGAATCAACTGATATGTCATCATTATTCTTCCTCTATTGGCGCACGGATCCGTGCCGCATAGGCCTGCATCCACGCCTCATCGACTGGCTGGTAATACGTCTTTTCGTGCCGACGTTCCGCGAGATAGACGGTAAGTGGATGACTGGCGGTGGCAACGGTAAACGAGAAGGTTTTGATATTGGTCGCCGCGCCAAATTCTCCCCGGTGATTCATACACACGACGGATAAATCGCCCACCCGGCCAAAGCGGGACATCAGGTTGTCCTCCAGTTCAAAAACCACTGAGTCCGCAGCCTGCTGCGGTGTCATGCCCTGTGCCATACGGCGAACGATTTCGTAGCTGGTGCAACCCTTCATCAGGTCTTCGCCAACGCCAGTGGCGGTCGCGGCGCCGATTTGACTGTCGCAGTAGAAGCCGGAACCAATAATCGGGGAATCTCCCAGACGACCGCGTTTTTTCATAAACAGACCGCTGGTGGAGGTCGCCACGCTCATCGAACCTTGTGTGTCCAGTCCGATAATGCCGACGGTATCATGGCCGTCATAAGGACTCAGTCCCTTATCCAGCGTCTCGCGGCAGCGTTTGCGATAGTGTTGGATGGCGCGGTCGGTAAGCATGGTTTTTTCTGCAAACCCCTGGCTTAACGCCCATTCTCGGGCCCCCTGGCCGACAAGCAGGCTGTTATACCGTTGACGACTCAGGGCGTGCGCAACGCGTACCGGATTGGCGATATCCACGAGATTGCCCACGGCGCCGAACGCCAGCGTGTCGCCATCCATGAATGCGGCATCCAGTTCCACCTCACCCTTTTCGGTTGGCAGTCCGCCGTAGCCAACGGACTTGTATAATGGGAAGTCCTCAACTGCGGCAACGGCATTGACTACCGCACTGGCCGCTGTTTGGCCTGCAGCCAGCGCGGAAGCGGACTCAGTAACGCCTTCAAGCGCCATTCGCCAGGTGGCGATAATTCCCCACATGTTTTACTCCTGTTTAACGGGTGTACTCTCGTTTTGTGCCAGCGTGGTGACTTCCGCCGCGCGGTACTGTTTATCGACAATGCGCATAAATGGCAGATAGAGCATTGCGCCAATCAGTAAATTGATGATCTGCATGACGCTACCGCTGAGATGGCCTGTGACGATAAAACCACTGATAACCGGCGGCAGCGTCCATGGAATAAACACGCCCGTCGTGACGGCAACAGCGCCAATTTTCATTGCGACGTACTGGATGGTGACTAACACCAGAGGCACCAGGTTGAACGGTATTAGCATGATGGGGTTCATGATGACCGGCAGACCGAACAGAATGGGTTCGTTGATATTGAAAATCGATGCGCCAGCCCCCAGTCGGGCCACTTCCCGCATGTTTTTACTGCGGGCAAAAATCAGCATTGCGATAACCAGCGATAAGGTTGCGCCAGCGCCCCCCATCCAGATCATGTCAAAAAACTGCTCGGTGATAATATGCGGTGGCGTAACGCCCGCCTGAATGGCGGCGATGTTATCCGTCTGGTTCTCCATCCACAGTGGCCGGATAATGCCGTTGATCATTGAGCCAGAGTTAATCCCTACCGACCATAAAATCGTGATGCTGAAAACCGTCATCAGCGCGCCAAAATAGGAGGTGCCATAGTGACGAACCGGCGTCGCAACCACTTCATAGATAAAGCGGTGAATTGTCTGGTAGTGGGTATTTTCAAACAGGATGCGAATAATCAGCACCAGGATCATTACCAACAGGGCGGGGATCAGCGCGGCAAATGATTCCTGCACGGCAGGCGGAACCCCTTCGGGCATCTTGATAACCAGTTTTTTGCGTTTCAGCCAGCAGAACAATTCCGTCCACAGCAACGAGCCAATCATTGCCACAAATAGCCCTTTAGTGCCGATCCATTCTACTGGTATCACGGTGATGCCGCCGTTATCCGCAACTTTGATAAACGGGGTGAGGATCAGGAAGCAGACCAGCGCCAGGATGCCGCAGGAGATACGGTCTTCACCGTAATGTTCCGCCAGACGGTAGGCAACCAGGAAACTGATGAACAGTGACATCGTTGAGAACACCGCGTTAAACGGGATCTCGATAATACTGCTCCAGCTTTCACCAAACGCGCCAGACATAAATTGCTGATAGGTCTGGTTCGGAAAGGAGGAAATAACCAGCAGAATGGAGCCGACGATAATGAACGGCATAAAGGAAACATAGGCGCCGCGGATCGCGCCCAGGTGACGCTGCTGCGCCGTTTTGGCCGCAAGCGGCATCAGTTTTGCTTCAAGAAATCCCAGAACATTGTTCATTGTGAACTCCGTACAAGATCGGATGAGAGTATTTATGGTATGCCAGAGGATTATCAGGGAAGCTCCGCAGTCGAAAGGTGAATCTGGTCACAATGTGTTCGCCTTATAAATATAAATCTCATATGATTAGTTATCTCTTTGGAAAAGGATTTGGCGATGGAAATAAAACTGCATGCCAATGCCACCACGACACCGCGCATCCGTCGTTATCTGCAGCAGTCGGATAAAAGCGACAGAGCGCTGGCCGCTGAGCTGGGGATTTCCGTCACCACGGTCAGACGCTGGCGACAACGTGAGCAGACTGCCGATCGGCAAACTACGCCGAAAGTGATACACAAAGCGATGAGACAAGAGCAGATTGCGCTGATTAACGGACTGCGGGATGCGACCGGCGCGCCGTTAGATGAGCTTTTGTTACTGGTCAATGAAGGGCTGGGCATTCACGTATCCCGTGCGACGCTAAATCGTTATCTTAAACCTGCAAGGTTGATGCGTCAGGGGACACCTTTGCAGGGGAAAAAGGCACTGAAGGCCGGGCATTTCCCTCATGTGCTTGAGGTGCATCACCTCCCGCTTTCACTGCATATGGAGGATGGCGGGGAGCATCATGTGCTCTGGGCTCGTGAACCGGTGAGCGGCTGGTGCTACGCGCGACTGTATGCTGGGATTTCGCCGCATCTGGTCATGAAATGGCTGGATGCGCTGCTGACAGCCTGTCCGGCTGATATACAATCTATTGAGACATTCTTTTCTGACACCTATCTTGATGGGCTGGAACAGGGGCTGATAGCACGAGGGATGACGCACAACATAAACCATAACGTGCAGAATGCGATTCAGGTTAACCTTCCGCTGGTGGCGATTGTGCCGCGGGTAAAGGACGTATCAGCCAGTCAACTGCTGGCAGAGATTTGCGAAAGTTATAATACCGGCAAGGCGCAGAAAAAACTGGGGGAGATGACGCCGCAGGCTTTTCTCGAAGCACTACGGCGGGGGTGATTAGCCGATGATTTCCAGCACGTGTTCCGGTGGACGGCCAATACGCGCCTGGCTGTTCGCCACTACAATTGGACGTTCCATCAGTTTCGGGTGTTCCACCATCGCCTGAATCAATTCATCTTCACTCAGACTGCTGTCAGCCAGGTTGAGCGACGCGTAGAGATCCTCTTTTCGGCGCATCAGTTCCCGGGCGCTTTCCATGCCCAGCATCTTCAACAACTGACGCAGCGTTGCGGCATCGGCAGGCGTTTCCAGGTAAAGCACCACTTCTGGCTCCACACCGTGCGATTGCAGCAGGTTCAGCGTTTCGCGGCTCTTGGAGCAGCGCGGGTTATGGTAGATTTTTACGGCCTTTGACATGGAGAATCCTTTTTACATTTTCGTGTACGGCTTAAAGCGTTCCTGCAACTGGCGCAGTTGGTCGATGCGCGCATCGTAACGCGCCTGTTGTTGGCTGCCCAGCTTCACTTGCGAACTGGCGCTGCTCAGTAACGAGATGGCCTGATCGAGACGGCCCGCCAACGCATACCCTTCCGCACGCGCGGCCAGTTCCTGATCGCGGTTATACAACGCGGCTTCCGCCTGCGCCAACAGATCCCAGCCGTTGGCGTCGTCCTTGTTGTTAAAGGTATAACGATTAAGGATGGTTGCCGCTTCTTGTGGCTGACCGCCCTGTAGCAGGGCGTTCGCAAGGTTAAGTTGCAAAACTGGGTTGATTCGCAAATCACGCGCTTTTTTCAGTCGGGCAATCGCGTCACTGGTTTTCTTTTGCCCGAGGTCGATGTCGGTGGCCAGATCCAGATACCAGGCGTTATTGGGCTCTGCGGACAGCAGTGGTTGCAGCGCTTTGCGAGCCTCGTCGTATTTATTGGCTTCCATCGCCTGTAACGCACGACCGTACTGCGCCGCGCGCTGCTGTCGGACGTTACCTTTTGCCCACTCGTCGAGCATGTCGCTGGTCAGTTGGTTTCGCCCGGAGTTATACATCCCCAAAGTTCGCGCTTTCGCCAGATAGAAATCTTCAGAGGATTGCACCACCACCGGACGCATCTGGTTTGCGCGATTGCGGGTATCTGAAAGACGACTTTCCGGCAGGGGGTGGGTCAGCAAAATTTCAGGCGGACGCGAGGAGTAACGCGCCTGGTCGAGCAGTTTTTCCAGGAAGGTCGGCATCGCCTGCGGATCGAATCCAGAACGTTGTAAAACCTGAATGCCGATACGGTCTGCTTCCTGTTCATTTTGCTGCGTGAAGCTAATCATCCCTTGACGCGATCCCGCCAGCGTGCCGGTGAGCGCGGCCATCCCGGCCTGAGGGCTCGCCATCGCCAATAGAATGGAGCCTAACGCGCCAACCCAGGTCAGCGGCGCGCTGCGTTTCTGATCTTCCATGGCGCGCGCAAGGTGGCGCTGGGTGACGTGTGAGATTTCGTGCGCCATAACTGAGGCGAGCTGACTTTCGTTATCGGAATAGCGAAACAGGGCAGAGTGCAGCACGACGTTACCGCCAAAAAAAGCAAAGGCGTTGATTTCGTCATTGTTAATCAAAAAGAAATGGAAGGGCGTCTTGACCGAATCGGCGTGTGAAACCAGACGCATACCCAACCCATTAATGTACTGAACCAGCAGCGGATCGTTAATCAGCGGCGCGCTGCCACGCAGCTGGCGTACATAATAATCGCCCATCTGCATTTCCTGACCGATGGAAAGCGTACTTGCCGCCGAGGTTCCCATGTCTGGCAAGCTGTCCGCGGAGTTTGCGAACGCGGGAGCCACCTGACTCAGGGTCAGCGCGGCAATGAGGGTAGCAACCAGGTTCTTCTTAAACTGCCTGAACATAACCTCTGTCCTGTTTTCTTTGAGATAGTCATTTGACCGATGCCGGGTCGTATCGTTCCGTGTCTGCCGACACAGGCAGTGTAACGGCGAAATTTGTCGATGAATACCCTGCACAAATGACTTTTCAGTTTCCAGAATCAGCAATAAAAAGCGAAGTCTTTTTTGTGACATTTCGATACAATTCGGGATCGCAATCCCGCTATTGAGGTTCAGGGAAGGTTTTATGCTCGAAATGTTGATGCAATGGTATCGCCGTCGCTTTAGCGACCCCGAGGCGATTGCCTTGCTGGTTATTCTGGTTGCCGGGTTTGGCATTCTTTTCTTTTTTAGCGGATTACTGGCACCGCTGCTGGTTGCCATTGTGCTGGCGTACCTGCTGGAATGGCCAACGGTGCGTCTTGAAGCCATCGGCTGCTCGCGCCGCTGGGCAACCTCTCTCGTGCTGATCGTATTTGTTGGCATTTTGCTATTGATGGCCTTTGTGGTGATGCCGGTGGCATGGCAACAGGGGATCTTACTGATTCGCGACATGCCTGGCATGTTGAACAAACTGTCGGATTTTGCCGCCACGCTGCCGCGTCGTTATCCGGCTTTAATGGATGCGGGCATCATCGATGCGATGGCGGAAAATATGCGCACCCGCATGCTGACGATGGGCGATTCGGTAGTGAAATATTCGCTGGCCTCTTTGGTCGGGCTGCTGACTCTGGCGGTCTATCTGGTGCTGGTGCCGCTGATGGTATTCTTCCTCGTCAAAGACAAAGAGCAGATGCTGAATGCCGTGCGTCGTGTGCTGCCGCGTAATCGCGGGCTGGCGGGGCAGGTCTGGAAGGAGATGAATCAGCAAATCACCAACTATATCCGCGGCAAGGTGCTGGAAATGGTGGTGGTGGGCGTGGCGACCTGGCTAGGCTTCCTGATGTTTGGCCTCAACTACTCACTGCTACTGGCCGTGCTGGTGGGGTTCTCGGTACTCATTCCCTATATTGGCGCTTTTGTAGTCACCATTCCTGTGGTAGGCGTTGCGCTGTTCCAGTTCGGTCTGGGGACCGAGTTCTGGAGTTGTTTCGCCGTCTATTTGATTATCCAGGCGCTGGACGGCAACCTGCTGGTGCCGGTGCTGTTTTCTGAAGCAGTAAATTTGCATCCGCTGGTGATTATCCTGTCAGTGGTGATCTTTGGCGGCCTGTGGGGATTCTGGGGCGTGTTCTTCGCCATTCCGCTGGCGACGTTAATCAAGGCCGTTGTCCATGCCTGGCCGGATGCGCAGGTCGTTGACGAGTCCTGATGCGTTTATGTAACAGGGAAAGTGGTGAACTGTGTGCTAGTCGATGCGCTCTGAGCGAAAGGCAAAAAGGTAGCGCGAGATAAAAAGGCGAGTGTAAAAAAGACGTTTAAACAGACAGCCGATTACCCGGCCTACACACGGTAGGCCGGACAGGGCGTCAGCCGTCATCCGGCAGCGTGAAAGTCAGGCGTTTTCTTTCAACCAGTTCAGCACCACATCGTGGTGATTACTGGTTTTGAAATCATCGAAAACGTGTTCAATCTTACCGTCAGCGTCAATCAAGAAGCTGATGCGATGGATCCCATCATAGGTTTTCCCCATAAAGGATTTCTCGCCCCAGACGCCAAACTGCTCGCAGACCTGATGATCCTCGTCGGACAGCAGGGTAAAGTTAAGCAGCTCTTTTTCGGCAAAACGGGAAAGCTTTTCAGGCTTGTCAGTGCTGATGCCCAGCACGTCTACACCTGCTTTTTTCAGCTCATCCATGTTATCTCGCAGGCCACAAGCCTGAACGGTACAGCCTGGCGTCATGGCTTTCGGATAGAAATAGACCAGCACACGCTGTCCCTGGAAGTCGGTCAAATTTACTTGTTCTCCGTCTTGATCCGGCAAGCTAAATTTCGGTGCGATGTCACCGGCTTTCAGTGGATTCATTACTTAACTCCATCCTGTTCATCATGTTGTGAATAATTAACAACGTTAATACTGCCTTGTGCATTGAGTTCTGTACATAGTGCTTTAAAGGCCTGTTCAATATTTGCGGCATCATCCGATGCCGGACTGTGGGCGGTAATCTGGATGTATAACTGCGCCGCCTTATCATTTTCAGCAGGTTGCGTGCGCGAAACCAGTTCCGCAATGTTCATTCGATGGTTATCAAACAGGGCTGTAAATCGTTCAATTAAATGTGGCGAATCCGGTACATCAACCTGAACCCATACCGTTGCCGGCATTGGCGGACGGGGATGCGCCGTCGTACGCTTCATCACAATCAGTAAATCCAGCTCTGCACCTTTCAACGGCAGGGTCGATTCGATCAGGGTGATGGCATTCCAGGTACCCGACAGCAGCATGATAAACGTAAACTCATCGCCCAACATGGCCAGGCGACTGTCTTCGATATTACAGCCGCAACTGCTGACATGGCGGGTGATCGTGTTCACAATTCCAGGGCGATCGGCACCCAGCGCAGTAATAACCAGATAATGTTGCGATGAAGGTGTCAAACCTGTTCTTCCTTTGAGAGGTGGGGTAATCATAAGGAAAGCATAAAAAAAACCTGCATACAACAATCAGAAGGGCTCTCGTCGCTTGCTTTTATTGTCGTACCAAACGTAACATTGAGACACTTGTTTGCACAGAGGATGGCCCATGTTCACGGGAAGTATTGTCGCGCTTGTTACACCGATGGATGAAAAAGGTAATGTCTGCCGGTCAAGCCTGAAAAAACTGATTGATTATCATGTCGCCAGTGGCACCTCGGCGATCGTTTCTGTTGGCACTACCGGTGAGTCCGCTACGCTGAGTCATGATGAACATGGCGATGTGGTGATGATGACGCTGGAGCTGGCTGATGGGCGTATCCCGGTGATTGCCGGTACGGGCGCGAACGCGACCGCAGAAGCCATTAGTCTGACGCAGCGTTTCAATGACAGCGGAATTGTCGGCTGCCTGACGGTAACGCCTTACTACAACCGTCCGACTCAGGAAGGTTTGTTCCAGCATTTCAAAGCCATCGCGGAACATACTGACCTGCCCCAAATTCTGTATAATGTGCCATCCCGTACCGGTTGCGATATGCTGCCGGAAACCGTTGGTCGTCTGGCGGAATTAAAAAATATTGTCGCAATTAAAGAGGCGACAGGGAACTTAAGTCGGGTTCACCAGATCAAAGAGCTGGTTTCCGATGATTTTCTGCTGCTCAGCGGCGATGACGCGACCGCGATGGACTTTATGCAGTTAGGCGGTCATGGCGTGATCTCCGTGACGTCTAACGTTGCGGCGCGTGATATGGCGGAAATGTGCAAACTGGCGGCGGAAGGGCGTTTTGCCGAGGCGCGTACCATTAATCAGCGTCTGATGCCGTTACATAACAAACTGTTTGTCGAACCCAACCCAATCCCAGTGAAATGGGCATGTAAGGCGTTGGGCCTTGTGGCGACCGATACGCTGCGCTTGCCGATGACACCCATCACAGACAATGGTCGTGAAATTGTCAAAGCGGCGCTCAAGCATGCCGGTTTGCTGTAAAGTTTAGGGAGATTTGATGGCTTACTCAGTACAAAAGTCGCGCCTGGCCAGGGTTGCGGGTGTTTCGCTTGTTTTGCTGCTCGCGGCCTGTAGTTCTGACTCGCGCTACAAGCGCCAGGTGAGTGGTGATGAATCCTATCTGGAAGCCGCACCGCTTGCTGAACTTCATGCGCCTGCTGGTATGATTCTGCCGGTGACCACGAGCGACTACAACATTCCGGTCACCAACGGCAGCGGTACCGTTGGGAAAGCGTTGGATATCCGTCCGCCGGCACAGCCGCTGGCGCTGGTTTCCGGTGCCCGGACCCAGTTTGCGGGCGATACCGCCACGCTGCTGGTGGAAAACGGGCGTGGAAATACGCTGTGGCCGCAGGTGGTCAGCGTGATTCAGTCTAAAAACTACACGATTGAAAAACGTGATGATGCCAGCCAGACGCTGACAACCGGTTGGGTTGACTGGAACCGTCTGGACGAAGACGAGCAGTACCGTGGCCGTTATCAAATCTCGGTTAAACCGCAGGGCTATCAGCAGGCGGTGATGGTGAAACTGGTCAACCTTGAGCAGGCCGGTAAGCCTGTGGCGGATGCCGCTTCACTGCAGCGTTATAGCACTGAGATGATGAACGTGATTTCTGCGGGCCTTGATAAGACCGCGACTGACGCCGCGAATGCTGCACAGAACCGTTCTGCCGCCACGATGGATGTGCAGAGCGCCGCGGATGACACCGGTTTACCGATGCTGGTGGTGCGTGGCCCATTCAACGTCGTCTGGCAGCGCCTCCCGGCAGCACTGGAGAAAGTCGGCATGAAAGTGACCGACAGTACCCGTTCGCAGGGGAGTATGGCTGTTACCTACAAACCGCTGTCCGATAGCGGCTGGCAGGAGCTGGGCGCTCGCGATCCAGGGCTCTCTTCCGGTGACTACAAACTGCAGGTCGGTGATTTAGACAACCGCAGCAGCTTGCAGTTTATCGATCCGAAGGGGCATACCCTGACGCAGAGCCAGAACGACGCGCTGGTTGCTATCTTCCAGGCAGCGTTTAGCAAGTAAAAAAACAGGGCTGGAGAAATCCGGCCCTTTTTATTTCCGTGCTACGCAAACGTGTGCGTGGCATAATATTCCCCGTTTTGAATACAAATGATCACACCCAGGAGTAATGAAGATGCAAAAGCAAGCTGAGTTGTATCGTGGTAAAGCGAAGACCGTATACAGCACGGAAAACCCGGACCTGTTGGTGCTCGAATTCCGCAATGATACGTCAGCAGGGGATGGCGCGCGCATTGAGCAGTTTGATCGTAAAGGTATGGTGAATAACAAGTTCAACTATTTCATCATGACCAAACTGGCCGAAGCGGGTATCCCGACGCAGATGGAGCGACTGCTCTCTGATACCGAATGTCTGGTGAAAAAGCTGGATATGGTGCCGGTCGAGTGCGTGGTGCGTAACCGTGCGGCAGGCTCTCTGGTTAAACGTCTGGGTATTGAAGAGGGCATCGAACTGAATCCGCCGTTATTCGACCTGTTCCTGAAAAACGATGCAATGCATGACCCAATGGTCAACGATTCCTACTGCGAAACCTTTGGTTGGGTGAGCAAAGAGAATCTGGCACGAATGAAAGAGCTGACCTATAAAGCGAACGATGTGCTGAAAAAAATGTTCGATGACGCAGGACTGATCCTCGTCGACTTCAAACTGGAGTTCGGTCTGTACAAAGGCGAAGTGGTGCTCGGCGATGAATTCTCTCCGGACGGTAGCCGTCTGTGGGACAAAGAGACCCTCGAGAAAATGGACAAAGACCGTTTCCGTCAGAGCCTGGGTGGCCTGATTGAAGCCTATGAAACCGTGGCGCGTCGTCTGGGTGTGAATCTCGACTAACTTACCTTTCGGGTCGGGGACGCTCTCCGACCCGCTCTTCGCACTTCAATCTTGTTTTCCTGTGGTAATCTTCCGCTGAACCGCCTACGATCATCATCATAACGAATAGAATGTTGAGGTAAGTATGCGCTGGCAAGGGCGTCGTGAAAGTGACAATGTGGAAGACAGGCGCAGCAGCTCAGGCGGTGGTCCCTCTCTGGGCGGGCCAGGATTTCGTCTGCCGAGCGGCAAAGGCGGGATTATTCTGCTCATCGTCGTGCTGGTTGCCGGGTATTACGGCGTCGATTTAACCGGACTGATGACGGGACAACCGGTCTCTCAGCAGCAGTCTCAGCGTTCCATCAGCCCGAATGAAGATGAAGCAGCAAAATTTACCTCGGTGATTCTGGCAACGACAGAAGACTCCTGGGGACAGCAGTTTGAAAAAATGGGGCGTACCTATCAACCGCCAAAGCTCGTGATGTACCGTGGAGCAACGCGAACTGGCTGCGGTACCGGACAATCCATCATGGGGCCGTTTTATTGCCCGGCGGATAGCACGGTCTATATCGATCTCTCCTTCTACGATGACATGAAAGACAAACTGGGCGCGGACGGTGATTTCGCTCAGGGGTATGTGATTGCTCACGAAGTCGGTCATCACGTCCAGAAACTGCTTGGCATCGAGCCGAAAGTGCGTCAGATGCAGCAGAACGCCTCGCAGGCGGAAATCAACCAACTCTCTGTCCGTATGGAACTACAGGCGGACTGCTTTGCCGGTGTCTGGGGCAACAGCATGCAGCAGCAGGGCGTACTGGAGTCCGGCGATCTGGAAGAAGCATTGAATGCCGCCGAAGCGATTGGCGACGATCGTCTCCAGCAGCAAAGTCAGGGGCGCGTCGTTCCGGACAGCTTCACCCACGGGACGTCAGAGCAGCGCTATCGCTGGTTTAAGCGCGGTTTCGATAGTGGCAATCCGGCGCAATGTAATACCTTTGGTAAAGGTTTTTAACTTCTGAGGCAGGGATGTCTGGTTACACCGCGCTGAATGCGTTAACCGCGCAAATGACCCGGGAGGGGATTCGCCGCCTGCTGGTGCTGAGCGGCGAGGCGTCCTGGTGTCATGAACAAGTACAGCACCTGCGCGACACGTTGCCCGGCGACTGGCTATGGGTTTCCCCTGATGCCGCCGCCGAACCCAGTTGCACGCCGCTGGCGCTGCAAACGTTACTGGGACGTGAATTCCACCATGCCGTTTTCGATGCTCTGGCCGGGTTTGATGCGGCGGCTTTTGCTGCCTTAAGCGGAACGCTGCGCGCGGGCAGTTGGCTGGTGTTACTCACGCCGCCACTGGCGCGCTGGCATCTCTGTCCTGATAATGATTCGCTGCGCTGGAGCGACTGCGCGCAACCTATTGCGACTCCCCATTTTATCCACCGCATTCGTCGCCTCATCGCGGCGGATGAACAGACGCTGTGCTGGCAACAGTCGCAGCCGTTTTGCGTACCGTATTTTTCAGAACGTCCTCACTGGCAGTCCGCAACCGGTGCGCCGCTGCCGGAACAGGCCGCTATTCTGACGCAACTGCTCCGGATGCCCGAAGGGATCGCCACGGTGACCGCCGCGCGTGGACGTGGGAAATCGGCGCTGGCCGGTCAGTTGATTTCACGTATTACGGGCAACGCCCTTGTGACGGCACCGGCGAAAGCGGCAACGGACGTGCTGGCGCAATTTGCCGGTGACCGTTTCCGCTTTATGGCGCCAGATGCGCTGCTGAGTACGGAGGTTGATGCCGACTGGCTGGTGGTGGATGAGGCGGCGGCGATCCCTGCGCCGCTCCTTCAGCGTCTGGTTTCCCGTTTTCCGCGCGCCCTACTGACAACGACCGTACAGGGCTACGAAGGCACCGGACGCGGCTTTTTGTTAAAATTTTGCGCCCGCTTCCCGGAACGACAGCGTTATGAACTTCAGCAACCCGTCCGCTGGGCGCAGGGATGTCCGCTGGAGAAATGGGTTAGCGACGCGCTGGTTTTTGATGATGACGATTTTGCGACTACCCCGCAGGGCTGCATGGTGATTAGGCCTTTCGAACAGGACGCCTGGCAGACGCAACCGGAAATGCCTCTGGCGGTCTATCGGCTGCTTTCCGGGGCGCATTATCGTACCTCTCCGCTGGATCTACGCCGAATGATGGATGCGCCGGGGCAGCATTTTTTCCACGCCACCTGTGACAGGGAAATCGTCGGGGCACTCTGGCTGGTTGAGGAAGGCGGTCTTGCTTCCGAACTCAGCCAGGCGGTCTGGGCGGGATTTCGGCGACCGCGGGGGAATCTCGTCGCGCAGTCGCTGGCGGCACACGGTGGCGATCCGCTGGCGGCTACCCTGACCGGTCGTCGAATCAGTCGCATTGCCGTCCATCCGGGACGTCAGCGTGAGGGGATTGGACAACAGCTGATCGCGCAGGCTCATACGGCACACTGTGACTATCTTTCCGTGAGCTTTGGCTATACGCCGGAGCTGTGGCGCTTCTGGCAGCGCTGTGGTTTTATCCTGGTGCGGGTAGGCAACCACAAGGAGGCCAGTAGCGGCTGCTATACCGCAATGGCGCTCTTACCGCTAAGCGCGGCAGGCAGGCACCTGGCCGAATATGAGCACCACCGTTTGCGTCGCGATGCGGATATTCTTGCGCGGTGGAATGGGGAGGCGATCCCGGTTGAACCGCTGAAAGCGACTACGCTTAATGAAGATGACTGGCAGACGCTGGCAGGGTTTGCTTTCGCGCACCGTCCGTTGTTGACCTCTCTCGGTGGTCTGAACCGCCTGCTGTCGACCAGCGCGTTGCCGCTACCGGCGCTGCGGGGCAGCCTGCAAGCACGCCTCAGCGATGCGGAACTCTGTGTGACATTGCGCCTTTCAGGGCGCAAAGCACTGCTGAAGCGTCAGCGGGAAGAGGCGGCGCAGGCGTTAGCCGGGCTGGATCCCGCACGGACTGAGCATGACCGTAATCGCATTCTGCAATGGCAATTTTTTCACTAACTCCTTCAATTTTCTGGCATGGTCATTGCGATTGAGCAGCGTAGAATTAACGACATCAGTTAAGGAGATCGCCATGAAACATGACCATTTTGTTGTTCAAAGTCCGGCCCAACCTGCTCAACAGCTGTTGCTGCTGTTTCATGGCGTGGGTGATAACCCCGTTGCGATGGGAGAGATTGGTTCGTGGTTTGCCCCTCTCTTCCCGGACGCGCTGGTGGTCAGTATCGGCGGCGTTGAGCCGAGCGGACCGGCATCCGGGCGGCAGTGGTTTTCCGTGCAAGGGGTGACGGAAGAGAACCGTCAGGCACGGATTGACGCTATCATGCCGGTGTTTATCGAAACCGTACGTTACTGGCAAAAACAGAGTGGCGTAGGGGCAAATGCCACGGCGCTGATTGGTTTCTCGCAGGGCGCGATTATGGCGCTGGAGAGCATCAAAGCCGAGCCTGGGCTGGCCTCGCGGGTGATTGCGTTTAACGGACGCTACGCCAGCCTGCCGGAAACGGCATCGACCGCCACCACGATTCATCTGATTCACGGTGGGGAAGATCGGGTCATTGAGCTTTCGCATGCGGTAGCCGCCCAGGACGCGCTGTTAAGCGCAGGCGGGGATGTCACGCTGGATATTGTGGAAGACCTCGGTCACGCGATTGACGACCGTAGCATGCAGTTTGCACTCGACCATTTGCGCTATACCGTGCCGAAGCACTACTTTGACGAAGCGCTCAGCGGCGGTACGCCGAACGATGATGACGTAATTGAGATGATCTAAAAGACAAAGCCGGAATGGGGAAACCCCTTCCGGCTCTGGTTTATTTCTTCGGTTGGTCTTTCTTCGGCCAATCGTCGTCGTCATCCCACTTATCGTTAAAATCACGATGCGGGGGAAGTTCCGGTTTATTCGCGAGGAATTTTTTGTGGTCGACGCGTTTGAGATCCTTGATCACATTCAGCAGCACACCTACCAAAAACACCAGCACCAGAATCCACCAATATTTTGCCAGCCAGTCCATGCGCGTTACCTCTTGCAGGAACCTCGTCAGGCGACGAGTTGTTCCATTATACGTTGATACATACGGGCAAGCAGTTGCAGGTCGGCGGCGTTCACACATTCATTAATTTTATGAATCGTGGCATTCACCGGACCGAGCTCTACGACCTGCGCCCCCATACGAGCGATAAACCGTCCATCGGACGTACCGCCCGTGGTCAGTAACTGCGGTTTAATTTCATTATAGTGCTCGATGGCGTTCACGACTGCATCCACCAGTTTCCCGCGATCGGTCAGGAACGGCTGGCCAGAGAGCCACCAGTCAACGGTATAGCGCAACTGATGTTTCTCGAGCAGCGCGTGCACCCGCGCTTTGATCATCTCGTCAGTCAGTTCGGTACTGAAACGGAAGTTGAACTGCACAAACAGTTCACCGGGGATGACGTTATTGCTACCGGTACCCGCCTGGACGTTGGCAATCTGCATGCTGGTGGCCGGGAAAAACTCATTGCCCTGATCCCACTCAATATTCACCAGTTCATTGAGCATCGGCGCGGCGCGATGTACCGGGTTATCCGCCAGGTGTGGATAGGCGACGTGACCCTGCACACCGTGGATAGTCAGGTTACAGGTGAGCGATCCGCGACGGCCGTTTTTCACCACGTCACCCACGACTTCGGTACTTGAGGGTTCGCCAACCAGACAGTAATCCAGGCGCTCATTTCGCGCCATCAGCGCCTCAACCACCTTAACGGTGCCGTTTTTCGCGCTGGCCTCTTCATCGGAGGTGATCAGGAACGCCAGGCGCCCTTTGTGGTTCGGGTGCTGAGCGACAAAACGCTCTGCCGCCACCACCATGGCCGCCAGCGAACCTTTCATATCCGCCGCGCCGCGGCCGAACAACATCCCGTCGCGGATGGTTGGCTCGAAAGGTGGGTTGATCCAGCGATCGGCATCGCCCGCCGGCACGACGTCGGTGTGACCGGCAAACGCCAGCGTCTCACCTTGTCCGCGCCATGCCCAAAAATTCTGTGTATCCGCAAAATCCATGCGCTCAACGGTAAAACCGATCGCGCGCAGGCGTTCAATCATCAACGCCTGACATCCGGCATCATCCGGGCTCAGGGAAGGGCGGCGAATAAGCTGTTGTGTCAGCTCAATAACCGGGCACGACATAGACTACACCTCGTCAAAAAACTGCTGATAACTGGATTCACTAAAACCCAGCAGCATAGGCTTCCCGGGCGCACAGAGCAATGGGCGTTTGATGATTGCCGGCATTTCAGTCATTAATGCGGCGGCGGACGCGGCATCCGTGATGTGACTGCGTGTGGTTTCATCCAGTTTTCGCCACGTCGTCCCACGGGTGTTGAGAAGCGGTTCCCACCCTAATTCATTGATAAATGAAGTGAGAAGTGTGCTGTCCAGACCATCGACACGGTAATCATGAAAACGGTAGTCAATGCCACGCGCTTCCAACCAGCGGCGGGCCTTTTTAATGGTGTCGCAATTTTTAATACCGTAGAGGGTAATCATGTGCATCCTTATTAACGTAAACTGATTATATAATCATCAATATCGTTACGTCCGATAATACATCTTGTCATTTAATCGTGATCGGTAAATATAACATTGTTGAAGTAATGTGAATAATAATTCCTGAATTTGTTGGAATTTTCTTCTTAATCAAAATTCGGAATTTTCTCCGACGCAGTCACTTGTTTTTAATCGAAATTGAAGAAGTACCAGATAAGGTATGATTGTTGCGAATTATTGCAGTAAGTCACATAAAATTTATGGTGACCGCGCCATAGTAATCACATCAACCACACCCCGGAGGATGTAATCACAGCAATCGGTTAATTTGTCTTCACCAGATGAGAATGTTTTTGTAGAATACCCATAATAAGAAGCAGAGGTTGTTATGATTGAACGCGAACTGGGGAACTGGAAAGATTTTATCGAAGTTATGCTTCGCAAATAAATTTCTGGAAGGATGACCAAATAACAGAACATACCGTGTGAGATTCATCACACAGAAAGGGCGACCCGTTGGCAGGTCGCCTTTTTTTGTCTGTTATTCCGGACGCGGCTTCAGTGGGAAGCGGCGACGTACCAGCACGAAAAACAGCGGCACGAAGTAGATTGCCAGCACCGTTGCCGAGATCATCCCGCCCATGACGCCCGTCCCGACGGCGTGTTGACCGCCGGAGCCTGCGCCGCTGCTGATCGTCATCGGCAGTACGCCAAAGATAAACGCCAGTGAGGTCATCAGGATCGGACGTAAGCGCTGTCGACATGCATGTAGCGTCGCATCCAGCAGATCGTGTCCTTTCTCATTCATCTCATTGGCAAATTCAACGATCAAAATGGCGTTTTTCGCCGAAAGCCCAATGACCGTCAACAGCCCGACCTGGAAATAGACATCGTTTTCCAGGCCACGCATCCAGGTCGCAAGCAACGCGCCGATGACCCCCAAGGGCACCACCAGCATCACTGAGAACGGTACTGACCAACTTTCATACAGCGCAGCCAGGCACAGGAATACCACCAACAGTGAAATGGCATACAGGGCCGGAGCCTGCGCTCCGGAGAGTCGCTCCTGGTAAGACATGGCGGTCCATTCCAGTCCAAATCCGGTCGGCAACTGACGCACCAGCGACTCCATCACATCCATCGCTGTCCCGGTACTCACTCCTGGTGCGGCTTCACCGACAATTTCGACGGCGGAATAGCCGTTGTAGCGCTCCAGACGTGGAGAACCCGTCTCCCAGCGAGAGGTGGCGAAGGCGGAGAAAGGCACCATACCGCCGCTGTTATTGCGCACGTACCACAGGTTGATGTCGTCTGGCAGCATACGGTATTTCGCTGCCGCCTGGACGTAGACCTTCTTGACGCGGCCACGGTCCATAAAGTCGTTGACGTAGCTCGATCCCCAGGCGGTCTGCAACGTATCGTTGATGTCGTCAATGGATACACCCAGCGCCTGCGCTTTGCGTTGGTCGACATCAATTTGCAACTGAGGACTGTCGTCCAGACCGTTGTGTCGTACACGAGTCAGGGCGCTATCCTGCGACGCCAGGCGAAGCAGTTGGTCACGCGCGGCCATTAAGGCGTCATGACCGGCGCCGGCGTGATCTTGTAGTTCCATATCAAAACCTGCGGAACTGCCGAGACCGCTGATGGCAGGCGGACTGCTGGCGAACACGCGCGCCTCTTTGATTTTGTTAAACGCCTTTGTCGCACGTTCGATAATAGCAAACGAGGTGCCAGTCGTCGGGTCGCGTTCGCTCCAGTCTTTCAGGCGTACAAACATACGCGCCACGTTCTGACCGTTGCCCCCTGGGCCAGAACCGACCGTCGCAAAGACGGACTGGACGGTATCCTTTTCCTGGGTGAAATAATATTTCTCGACTTCCTGTACCACTTTTAAGGTTTGTTGCTGCGTTGAGCCGCTTGGCAACTGAACCGAGGTGATAAACATGCCGCGATCTTCCAGCGGCAGGAACGAGGTCGGCAGACGCAGGAACAGAACCACCATCGCGCCAAGCAGCAGCACATAAATCAGGAGCCAGCGCAGGCTGTGATGCAGAATTTTGGCAACGCCTTTTTCGTAGCGTTCGGCGTTACGGTTGAAGGTACGGTTAAACCAGCCGAAGAAACCGGTTTGCCCGTGATGCTCGCCTTTATGCAGTGGTTTAAGCAAAGTGGCGCACAGGGCAGGGGTAAGGATCATCGCCACCAGAACAGAAAGCACCATCGCCGCCACAATGGTAATGGAGAACTGACGGTAGATTGCCCCAGTGGTTCCGCCAAAAAAGGCCATCGGTACGAAGACGGCTGACAGCACCATCGCGATACCGACCAGCGCACCCTGAATTTGTCCCATCGATTTTCGCGTCGCCTCGCGCGGCGTGAGGCCTTCCTCACTCATAATACGCTCGACGTTTTCCACAACCACGATGGCGTCATCCACCAGCAGGCCGATTGCCAGTACCATCGCAAACATCGTCAGGGTATTGATGCTGTAGCCGAAGGCATAGAGCACCGAAAACGTCCCCATCAGCACCACCGGTACGGCAATGGTGGGGATCAGCGTGGCGCGGAAATTTTGCAGGAACAGGTACATCACGAGGAACACCAGCGCGATGGCTTCCAGCAGTGTTTTCACCACGTCTTCAATCGAGGCTTTAACGAAGGAGGTGGTTTCATAGGCCACCTTGTACTCAAGACCATGTGGGAAGTATTGCGCCAGTTCATCCAGACGCTTAATGACCTGGGTCGCGGTGGCCATTTCGTTGGCCCCCGACGCCAGTTTCACTCCAAGACCGGATGCCGCATTGCCATTGAAGCGGCTGAGATAGTCATACTTCTCAGCCCCCATTTCGACGGTGGCGACATCGCCCAGGGTTACTTCTGAGCCATCCTGATTGACACGTAGCGTAATGGCGCGAAACTGTTCCGGCGTTTGCAGCAGCGACTGGGCGTTAATGGTGGCATTCAGCGCCTGGGTATCAATGGAAGGGGTTCCGCCAAGCTGTCCGACGGCGATCTGCGCGTTCTGCGACTCAATGGCGTCGGTGACATCTTTCGCCGTCATCTGGAAGCTGTTGAGCTTTGCCGGATCCAGCCAGATGCGTATGGAATATTGCGAGCCGTAGGCATCGATGTCGCCGACGCCGCTCACCCGGCTGAGCGGATCCTGAATATTACTGGCGACGTAGTCCGCGATATCCTGCTTATCCATCGACCCGTCGGTGGAGACAAAAGCAATCGTCAGGATGTTGGTATCCCCGGTCTTACGGACCGTGACACCCTGGTTCTGTACCGCCTGCGGCAGTTTACGCATCGCCGACTGTAACTGGTTCTGGACCTGTTGTACGGCTTCATCCGGATCGGTGCCCGCCACGAAGCTCAGCGTAACTGACGCTTGCCCGGTGCCGCTGCTTTGCGATGACATGTACATCAGATTATCGAGGCCGGTCATGTTCTGCTCAATGACCTGGGTGACGGTGTTTTCCAGCGTTTGGGCGGAAGCGCCGGGATAGTTTGCCGTGATGCGCACGTTTGGCGGCGCCAGATCAGGATATTGCTCCACCGGCAAAGAGAAAATCGCCAGGGTACCTGTCAGACACAACAGAATAGCCAGCACCCAGGCAAATATGGGGCGATCGATAAAGAAATTCGCCATCAGAAAGAGGACCTCATTATTCTACATATCTTTATAGGTATGACTTGCTTCACTGTATCGGGAAGGTACGAGTCAAACGTGGAGAAAAAAAGGAGATAATGTAAATTATCATGCCTGATTACAGTGTTTGTCAGCTTCCCACATGCTCACGTCCGGTTTTGTGAGATTTTATGCCAGATGACTCGCATCCTCTTCTGATTCTGTCGAGCGAAAGCTAATGCTCACTAACGTCCCACCGCCGGAAGGCTGCGAAAAACTTAACGTGCCGCCAAGACGTTCCGCGCGCTCGCGCATAATGTTCAGGCCGTAATGCCCCGCCGGTTCTTTAGGTTCGCCAATGCCCACGCCGTTATCGCGAATATACACCGTGTGATTGCCATCCGGCGCAGTCACACAGCTGACGGCAATCTCACTGGCACTGGCGTGCTTCATCGCGTTGAGCACCGCTTCCCGGATAATCTGTAACAGATGGACCTGCATCTGCGCATCGAGCGCCAGCGTCGGCAACCGGCAGTCCAGAGTGAGTTTAGCGGCAGTTTGCCCTTGTAGCGCTTCGAGCATTTCATGCAGTGCGGAAGGTAAATCAGCCTGTTGCAGGGTCAGGCGGAAGGTGGTCAGCAGTTCACGCAACTGACGATAGGCGTCGTTCAGCGCCCGCGAGAAGTCATCCATAATGGCCTGCGCCGGGGCGTTATCCTCAGGAATGGCGCGTTTGAGCAGCGTCAACTGAATGCGCAGATACGAGAGCACCTGCGCCAGAGAGTCATGCAGTTCACGGGCAATAGTGGCGCGTTCTTCCATCAGCAACAGTTGCTGGAAGTGTTTCTGCGCATGGTTGAAGTACAGGCCGCGCCCCAGCATTGTCGATACGCTGTTTAACAGCGGGATCGCGCTGGCGACATGCTGACTTTGCCAGTGCAGCTCGCCGTAGACCGTCTCTTGCATGGTCACCGGCAGGATTTGCATCGGCAGGTCGGCCTGTTTTTCACCTTCACTGATACGCCAGTTTTCGCCGACGGTAAGCTCCAGAAATAGTGCCGCTTCGTTATCACGGACAATCTGCAAAATATGGCGGAAGCAGTGCACATCAATCTGACTGGTATTTAGCGCCTGAGAACACTGGTACAGCACTTCCAGACGTCGCTTGGCTTCATGGAGATCGTGTGTCTTTTCTTCGACCTTCGCTTCCAGCGAGCGGTACAGCTTATGCAACTCGCTCGACATCTGATTAAAGGTCTTCGCCAGTAGCCCCAGTTCGTTGGGAAGGTGCGTATCCAGCGGCGGCGAATCAAACTGACCGTGTTCGATGCGCTGGCTGGCCATTACCAGTTGGTTCAGCGGGCGCACAACCTGATGACGAATACGGCGCAGGGTGAAAAAGACGAGGGTAAAAATCCCGATACCGCCCGCCAGCGAGATCCCCACCACCAGCATCACTTTGCGCTCGGCATAGTGCTGCAAGGCCAGCACGAAGAGATCGATCTTATCGACGTAGGCGTTAATGTTGTTCTGATACCACTGTAGATCCCCATCAATCAGGCGGGCATTCATCTCCAGCCAGTTGGCATGCAGTTGCGCGTAGCGACCTTTCACCGCCTGAGGCACATACCAGGCATTCAGATTGCTTAACGCCGATGAGTTGAGGGCCTGTTGAAAGAGCAGACGATGGGCGTTTAATTGCGGGCTGTGGCTTTGCAGATCGTACCCCAGACGATAGCTCTGCATACGTAATGAACCCGCCACGTTAATGGCTTCGGCATCCCGCAGGCTGCTGGCCAGCGTCAGTAACGCCACGCCGGTTGAGAGAATCGAGAGCAGGACAATGTAAAAAAAGGCCCGGGCCAGGCTGGCCGAGACGGGGCGTTTGACGATCACACGCGTAATTTCCTTTAAAAGTGCTTACGGTAAAAATCTCTCGCAGATCTGAAACGTAATTTCACTCTGGCTGAAATAAATTGATCTGCCACAGGTTCTGTAGAAATAGTTGTGCTTCCTGGGCAAATGAACATTGCCGACGTGTGGTCAGTCGGTTAATAACAACACTTATATAAAGAATAAGGTTTTTACAACCAAAAAAGAAGGTCGCCATGAACCGTTTTATTATGGCCAACAGCCAACAGTGCCTGGGATGCCATGCCTGTGAAGTCGCTTGCGTTTTGGCCCACAATGAAGAGCAACACGTCCTTAGCCAACGTCACTACCAGCCCCGGATCACGGTTATCAGGCATCAGCATCAGCGAAGTGCAGTGACCTGCCACCATTGCGAAGATGCGCCCTGCGCCCGCAGTTGTCCGAATGGAGCGATAAGCCACGTCAACGACAGCGTGCAGGTCAATCAGCAAAAGTGTATCGGCTGTAAATCCTGCGTGGTGGCTTGTCCGTTTGGCACCATGCAAATCGTCCTGACCCCCGTCGCCAACGATCAGGTCAAAGCCACAGCACATAAATGCGACCTCTGTCAGGGGCGGGAAAAGGGGCCGGCCTGCGTGGAGAACTGTCCTGCGGACGCACTGCAACTGGTGACGGAAGGGTCGTTAACCCGGCTGGCGAAAGCGCGACGTTTACGTACTGCCCGGCAGGAGAATCAGCCGTGGCATGCCGATGCCACAGCGACCGCTTTCCCCGCAATGAGCAAAATTGAGCAAATGCACGCGACGCCGGCGCGCGGTGAGCCGGATAAACTGGCTATCGACGCGCGAAAAGTCAGCTTTGATGAAATCTATCTGCCGTTTCGCACGGCTCAGGCGGAGCGGGAGGCCTCACGCTGCCTGAAGTGTGGTGAACACAGCATTTGCGAATGGACCTGCCCGCTACATAACCACATCCCTCAGTGGATTGAACTGGTGAAAGCCGGAAATATTGATGCGGCAGTGGAGTTGTCTCACCAGACGAATTGTCTGCCGGAAATCACCGGGCGCGTTTGTCCACAAGACCGACTGTGCGAGGGCGCCTGTACGGTGCGCGACGAGCACGGCGCGGTGACGATCGGCAACATTGAACGCTACATTTCTGACCGTGCGCTGGGTAACGGCTGGCGGCCGGATCTGAGTCATGTCCAGAAGGTCGATAAGAGTGTGGCGATTATTGGCGCCGGTCCGGCAGGGCTTGCCTGTGCCGACGTGCTGGCGCGTCACGGCGTCAGCGCCACGGTTTTTGATCGTCACCCTGAAATCGGCGGACTGCTGACCTTTGGCATCCCGGCCTTCAAACTGGATAAATCACTGCTGGCGCGTCGTCGGGAAATCTTCAGCGCGATGGGGATCCATTTTGAGCTGAACTGCGAAGTGGGCAGGGATGTGAAAATGGAGGCGCTGCTGGAGGATTACGATGCCGTATTTGTCGGCGTGGGAACCTATCGTTCGATGAAGGCTGACCTGCCTAACGAAGAGGCTCCGGGCGTCTATGACGCGCTGCCATTCCTGATCGCCAATACTAAACAGGTGATGGGACTGGACGAATGTCCTGAAGAGCCGTACATCAACACCGCCGGACTTAACGTGGTGGTGTTGGGCGGTGGCGACACGGCGATGGACTGTGTCCGTACCGCGCTGCGTCATGGCGCAAGCCAGGTCACCTGCGCCTATCGCCGTGACGAAGCCAACATGCCGGGTTCGAAGAAAGAGGTGAAAAACGCGCGTGAGGAAGGGGCGAAGTTCGAGTTCAACGTGCAGCCGGTCGATCTGGAACTGAGCGCGGACGGGCGCGTTTGCGGCATTCGTTTTCTGCGTACGCAATTGGGTGAGCCGGATGCCCAGGGACGCCGCCGTCCGGTGCCGATTGCTGGCAGTGAATTTGTGATGCCGGCAGATGCCGTGATCATGGCGTTTGGTTTCCATCCGCACGGGATGCCATGGCTGGAGAGCCATGGAGTGCAAGTGGACAGCTGGGGGCGCATCGCGGCAAACGTGGAGAGTGCATACCGTTACCAGACCACTAACCCGAAAATTTTTGCCGGCGGCGATGCCGTACGCGGCGCCGATCTGGTGGTCACCGCAATGGCGGAAGGACGCCATGCGGCGCAGGGGATCATCGACTGGCTGGGGCGGTAAACGTTCGATTATCCCGTAGGCCGGATAAGGCGTAGCCGACATCCGGCTTGATAGCGCTGCGCTTATCAGGTCTACAATTCACCTCTGTCCGGCATAAATCAGCCTTATCTTACACAGACAAATCCGGCTTCACGGCGTAGTATAATTTCTCTTCTTACGCTGTGGAGTCGATATGTCGCAAAAAATCACCCTCGTTAAAGACAAAGTCCTTTCTGATAACTATTTCATCCTGCGCAATATTACCTACGATCTGACCCGCTCGAACGGCGATGTCATCCGCCACAAACGTGAAGTGTACGATCGCGGCAATGGGGCAACGATCCTGCTGTATAACGCAGAGAAAAAGACGGTGGTGCTGATTCGTCAGTTCCGCGTAGCGACGTGGGTGAACGGTAACGAAAGCGGGCAGTTGATTGAAACCTGCGCCGGATTACTGGACAACGACGAGCCGGAAGCCTGCATTCGCAAAGAGGCCATTGAAGAGACAGGCTATGAAGTGGGTGAGGTGCGCAAGCTCTTTGAGCTGTACATGTCTCCCGGCGGTGTGACGGAGCTGATTCACTTTTTTATCGCCGAATACAGCGAAAGCCAGCGTGCTAACGCGGGGGGTGGTGTCGAAGATGAAGACATCGACGTGCTGGAATTACCGTTTACTCAGGCGCTGGAGATGATTAAAACCGGTGAAATACGAGACGGTAAGACCGTGTTATTGCTCAACTATTTGCAATCTTCCCATTTAATGGATTGATAAATAAGGTTTATATTTCTTTACGAATGATTGAATCTATCCGACAAATCCGATTGAGCATGGTTAACAGCACAACGAAGATACGACCTGTGTTGTTCGTTTGACTTCTGGGGTTATTACCGTCCATGCGCTATCGCGTTATTTTCCTTTTCCTGCTCGGCCTGATTCCGGCCCGCTTGCTGTGGGCCGCGCCCGCGCAACAGGCCTTTTCTGACTGGCAGGTAACCTGTAATAACCAGAATTTTTGTGTCGCGCGTAACACCGGTGAACATGGCGGGCTGGTGATGACGCTGAGCCGCAGTGCCGGGGCGCATACCGATGCCGTCTTGCGCCTCGATCTTGGCGGATTGACCGCGCCCACCAACGAAGCGGATATCGCGCCACGCCTGTTGCTGGATGGCAAACCGTTGGCGCTGAGCCCAGATCACTGGAGAATGACGCCGTGGCACCTGATGACAGACGACCCGGCGACTATCGCTGAATTTCTGCTGACGATTCAGGACGGGAAGGCGATTACCCTGCAAAAGGGCAATCAAACCATTTCGCTGGCCGGGCTGAAAGCGGCGCTGTTGTTCATCGACGCGCAGCAGAAGCGGGTGGGCAGCGAAACGGCGTGGATTGAAAAAGGGGACGATCCTCCACTGAGCGTGCCACCGGCACCGGCGCTGAAAGGCGTAGCCGTCGTTAACCCAACACCCACACCGCTCTCCCTCGACGAACGCAACGACCTTCTTGATTACGGCAACTGGCGAATAAACGGCATTAAGTGTTCACTCGATCCTTCACGCCGTGAGGTGCGGGTGACCGCCCTTACCGATGACAAAGCCCTGTTGATGATCGCCTGCGAAGCCGGAGCGTACAACACCATCGATCTGGCGTGGATCGTGTCGCGGAAAAAACCACTGGCCTCACACGCCGTACGCCTACGTTTACCGTTTAACAGCGGCGCGGAAAGTAATGACATGGAGTTAATGAACGCCGTGTTTGATGAGAAGTCGCGTGAACTGGTTACCCTGGCAAAAGGGCGAGGATTAACGGACTGCGGCATCCAGACTCGCTGGCGTTTTGACGGTCAGCGTTTTCGTCTGGTGCGTTATGCCGAAGAGCCGAGCTGTGATGGCTGGCATGGGCCAGATGCCTGGCCCACGCTGTGGATCACGCGTTGATTTTTTATCGGATGACGACGCAGTCGTCATCCGGCGTTGTAGACATCAGGCGTTCAAAACCTTGTGTGCTTTCTCCACAATGTTCTCAACCGTAAAGCCGAAGTAAGGGAACAGCTTCTCTGCTGGCGCGGATTCACCGTAGCCGGTCATCCCGACAATCGCCCCTTTTAAGCCCACATATTTGTACCAGTAATCGGCAATACCGGCTTCGACCGCGACGCGCGCGCTGACGTTCGATGGCAGCACCGACTCGCGGTATGTCTCGTCCTGGGCATCGAAAATATCCGTCGAGGGCAGCGATACCACGCGGACGTTACGCCCTTCGCCGGTCAGTTTCTCCGCGGCCTGCAGGGTAATCTCCATTTCTGACCCGGTGGCAATCAGAATGATATCCGGTTTGCCGCCGCTGTCTTTCAGCACGTAGCCACCGCGGGCGATCGCTTTCACCTGCTCCGGCGTGCGTTCAACCTGTGCCAGGTTCTGTCGTGACAGGATCAGCGCCGTGGGACCATCATGGCGCTCGACCGCCAGCTTCCAGCCCACTGCAGCTTCAACCTGATCGCACGGACGCCAGGTGCTGAAATTGGGCGTCAGACGCAGGCTGGCCAGTTGTTCCACAGCCTGGTGGGTCGGACCATCTTCCCCCAGACCGATGGAGTCATGGGTATACACCATGATTTGTCGCGCTTTCATCAGTGCCGCCATGCGCGCGGCATTACGCGCATATTCAACGAACATCAGGAAGGTGGCGGTATAGGGCACGAATCCGCCGTGATGGGCGATGCCGTTGGCGATGGCGGTCATACCAAATTCACGCACGCCATAGTGAATGTAATTGCCCGCCAGATCCTCTTTTAGTGAGGTGGAACCTTTCCAGATCGTCAGGTTGCTCGGCGCCAGATCCGCCGAACCGCCTAACAGCTCCGGCAGAAGTGGGCCGTAGACGTTGAGAGTATTTTGCGATGCCTTGCGGGTGGCGATTTTGGCGGGGGTCGCCTGTAACTCGTTGATGTATTTCTGTGTGGTTTTTTCCCATGCCTCTGGCAGACCGCCGGTCATGCGGCGCGTGAACTCTGCGGCCAGTTGCGGGTGCGCTTTCTGGTAAGCGGCGAATTTTTCGTTCCAGTGCTGTTGCGCTTTCTCGCCTTTTTCGCGGGCGTCCCAGGCGCGATAAATCTCTTTCGGGATCTCAAATGCCGGATGGTGCCAGCCGAGTTTTTGGCGGGTCAGCGCCACTTCTTCTTCGCCCAGCGCCGCGCCGTGGGATTCCTCTTTCCCTGCTTTGTTCGGTGAGCCAAAGCCGATCACCGTGCGGCAGATAATCAGCGACGGTTTGTCCTTCACGCTCTGTGCTTCCTGAATCGCTCTCTTCACCGCTTCCGGGTCGTGGCCATCAATCTCGTGGACGACATGCCAGTGGTAGGCCTCAAAGCGTTTGGCGGTATCATCGGTAAACCAGCCGTCGGTTTCACCATCAATGGAGATACCGTTGTGATCGTAAAAACCGATCAGCTTGCCCAGCCCCAGCGTTCCCGCCAGCGAACAGACCTCATGCGAAATGCCTTCCATCAGGCAGCCGTCACCCATAAACACATACGTGAAGTGATCGACAATCTCGTGGTCCGGCTGGTTAAACTGTGCCGCCAGCGTGCGTTCGGCAATGGCTAAACCGACGGCGTTCGCCAGCCCCTGGCCCAGCGGCCCGGTGGTGGTTTCCACGCCTGGCGTATAGCCGATTTCCGGGTGGCCTGGCGTTCTGGAATGCAACTGGCGGAAGTTTTTCAACTCTTCAAGCGGCAGGTCATAGCCTGACAGATGCAGCAGGCTATAGAGCAGCATAGAAGCGTGACCGTTCGAAAGAATAAAACGATCGCGATCGTACCAGGTTGGATCGGTCGGGTTGTGCTTAAGAAAATCGTTCCACAGCACTTCGGCGATATCCGCCATTCCCATCGGCGCGCCGGGGTGACCGGAATTGGCTTTCTGAACAGCGTCCATACTGAGCGCACGAATGGCATTGGCAAGGTCTTTACGGGACATAGAACACTCCGTGGCAAGGTTTAGAGTTTGGCCGCAAGCAGGTCTTCCAGTTTGCGTTGGTCAACGGCGAACAGACGGATACCGTCAGAGAGTTTCTCTACCGCCATCGCATCCTGGTTATGCTCCCAGCGGAATTCAGCTTCGCTCATGGGGGCGGGACGATGGAAGGTTTGCGAAGACGGCACCAGCTTGCGCACGACCGGTTCTTCTTTTTCCTGTAATTCTTTCAGGAGATTGGGGGCAATCGTCAGGCGATCGCAGCCGGCCAGCGCGAGGATCTGCTCAGTGCGGCGAAAACTGGCGCCCATGACGATGGTGTCATAACGATGCTGTTTGAAGTAATCGTAGATATTGCGCACCGACTTCACGCCGGGATCTTGCTCGACAACGTACGGGTCCATCGGGCTGCGCGCCTGATACCAGTCATAGATGCGCCCGACAAACGGAGAGATCAAAAAGACGCCCGCTTCAGCGCAGGCGCGGGCCTGAGCAAAGGAAAACAGCAGCGTCAGGTTGCAGTTAATTCCCTCTTTCTCTAACGCTTCTGCCGCGCGAATACCTTCCCATGTGGAGGCCAGTTTGATCAGTATGCGGGATTTATCGATCCCCTGCTGCTGGTACAAATCCACCAGGTGGCGGGCCTTGTCGATACTCTTTTGTTGATCGAAGGAGAGGCGGGCATCCACTTCGGTCGACACGCGTCCCGGAATGCTTTTAAGAATTTCCGCACCAAAATTGACCGCCAGTTTGTCGCAGGCTTCGGCAACCTGCTGTTCCTGGGTTTTACCCCGCTGCTTTCCCCAGCGGATCGCATCGTCAATCAGATGCGCGTAGTGCGCCAGGCCAGCGGCTTTCAGCAGCAGGGAAGGGTTGGTGGTGGCATCCTGGGGTTGGTAATGACGAATAGACTCAATATCACCACTGTCGGCCACGACAGTGGTGAATTGTTTGATGCCGTCTAACTGGTTCATAGGAAATACTCCTTGAAAAGTAACGTGTTAGGTGAGTGCTTAAAATCACACTTCTGAGAAATTCATGATGTGCACCACAAAAAAGCATAGCAGACAGGCATGGTATTGCTGGCTTAAGCAGGTAACATGGTTGTTATGAGTTGATTACGAAATCTTTATTTAAGTCGTGATAGTTTGGGGACCTTCAAAGTTTGCGTCCCGCAGTGCGGTGATAATGTGCGACGCACCTGGCTGCGCGTGACTTTTTTGAACGATACGTGAAAGGAACAACAAGATGGATGACCAGTTAAAGCAAAGCGCCCTTGATTTCCACGAATTCCCGGTACCTGGTAAAATCCAGGTTTCTCCGACCAAGCCCCTTGCCACGCAGCGCGATCTGGCGCTGGCCTACTCGCCGGGCGTCGCGGCACCTTGTCTTGAAATCGAAAAAGACCCGCTGGCTGCGTATAAATACACCGCGCGTGGCAACCTGGTTGCCGTTATCTCTAACGGGACGGCGGTGCTGGGCTTAGGCAATATCGGTGCGCTGGCCGGTAAACCGGTCATGGAAGGCAAAGGCGTTCTGTTTAAGAAATTCGCCGGTATTGATGTGTTCGATATCGAAGTCGATGAGCTCGATCCGGACAAATTTATTAACGTCGTTGCCGCGCTGGAACCGACGTTCGGCGGGATCAACCTGGAAGACATCAAAGCGCCGGAGTGTTTCTACATCGAACAGAAACTGCGCGAACGCATGAATATTCCGGTGTTCCATGACGATCAGCACGGCACCGCGATCATCAGTACCGCCGCCATTCTTAACGGCCTGCGGGTGGTAGAGAAAAATATCTCCGACGTGCGGATGGTGGTATCCGGCGCGGGCGCGGCGGCGATCGCTTGTATGAACCTGCTGGTGGCGCTGGGAATGCAGAAGCACAACATTGTGGTCTGCGACTCCAAGGGCGTTATCTACAAAGGTCGCGAGCCGAATATGGCTGAAACCAAAGCGGCCTACGCGGTAGACGATGACGGCAAACGGACGCTGGATGACGTTATTGACGGCGCGGATATTTTCCTTGGGTGTTCAGGCCCGAAAGTGCTGACCCAGGAGATGGTCAAGAAAATGGCCCGCGCGCCGATGATTCTGGCGTTGGCTAACCCGGAACCAGAAATTCTGCCGCCGTTGGCAAAAGAGGTGCGTCCGGACGCCATCATCTGTACCGGCCGTTCCGACTACCCGAACCAGGTCAACAACGTCCTGTGCTTCCCGTTCATTTTCCGTGGCGCACTGGACGTTGGCGCGACGGCAATCAACGAAGAGATGAAGCTGGCTGCGGTCCATGCCATTGCCGAACTGGCGCATGCCGAGCAAAGCGAAGTCGTGGCCTCGGCCTATGGCGACCAGGATCTGAGCTTCGGCCCGGAATACATCATTCCAAAACCGTTCGACCCGCGTCTGATCGTTAAAATTGCGCCAGCGGTTGCCAAAGCAGCAATGGATTCCGGCGTGGCAATGCGTCCCATTGCCGACTTTGACGCTTATGTCGACAAGCTGACGGAATTTGTCTACAAAACTAACCTGTTCATGAAGCCGATTTTCTCGCAGGCACGCAAAGCACCGAAGCGTGTCGTGTTGCCGGAAGGGGAAGAGGCGCGTGTGCTGCACGCAACGCAAGAACTGATCACGCTGGGTCTGGCGAAGCCGATCCTGATCGGCCGTCCGGGCGTAATCGAAATGCGCATTCAAAAACTGGGGCTGCAGATCAAAGCAGGCGTCGATTTTGAGATCGTTAACAATGAATCCGATCCGCGCTTTAAAGAGTACTGGAGCGAGTACTACCAGATTATGAAGCGTCGAGGCATTACCCAGGAGCAGGCGCAGCGTGCGGTGATCGCCAACACCACGGTGATTGGGGCGATCATGGTACAGCGCGGTGAAGCGGATGCGATGATCTGCGGCACTATCGGTGATTACCATGAACACTTCAGCGTGGTGAAAGCGGTGTTTGGCTACCGTGAAGGCGTCCATACCGCCGGGGCGATGAACGCGTTACTGCTGCCGAGTGGCAACACCTTTATTGCCGATACCTACGTCAATGACGATCCTGAGCCGGAAGAGCTGGCGGAAATCGCCGTGATGGCGGCGGAAACCGTGCGTCGCTTTGGTATCGAACCGAAAGTGGCGCTGCTGTCGCATTCTAACTTTGGTTCGTCCAACTGTCCGTCTGCCGGCAAAATGCGCGCCGCGCTGGAGATTATCAAAGCACGTGCGCCTGACCTGATGATTGACGGCGAAATGCATGGTGATGCCGCGCTGGTGGAAAGCATTCGTAATGACCGGATGCCGGACAGCCCGCTGAAAGGCTCGGCCAATATTCTGGTGATGCCGAATATGGAAGCGGCGCGTATTAGTTACAACCTGCTGCGTGTTTCCAGTTCGGAAGGGGTCACTGTTGGGCCGGTACTGATGGGGGTCTCGAAACCCGTTCATGTATTAACGCCGATCGCCTCTGTTCGTCGAATTGTTAATATGGTCGCGCTGGCGGTGGTTGAAGCACAAACACAGCCGCTGTAATTCATTGTCATGATGATTTAAGTCCCGTTCTTACCCTGACTGACTCAGGGTAAGAACGTTCTTTATGTATCCTGTCCACATTATTATTAAGCAGATCGTCACCGGTGCGCTATCTGTTCCTTTCTCGTTGCCTCCAGATTAAAACGCCATTAAATTCCTTGCGCTGGCTGAATGAAATCGAAATAATGTTCTCTCGCATAAATTCTGGTTGCTGAAAATGTCTTTGAAATCAATTTTAAGAGGTTTTTTTTATCGTTTTTATGATTATCAGTCTTCTTATATTGATAATTCAAATATAAAGCTAGCGGTTATTCATATCCCTGACCAAATCGGGGATGCGATGTCAATTTTTCCGGTAATACGTGCGCTGGAATCGAATAACGTAGAACATGTGTTAATTGTATCGTCAACGATTAATCAGTCAGTATTTGAGGCACTTTCGATGCGACAGACAAAATTGACCGTAATAAGCATGACGATGCAGGACTCTGCCACGTTGAATGAAATAAAAACGGTCGCCAGAAAAATAAAACGGGAATATGGAGTTCCCGATATCTGCATCGAAGCCATGCGCCGGAAGAACCTGAAAACAATGGTGTTCATCAATGGATTAAGGGCAAAAACGAATCTTCAGGCGGCTGGATTAATGATGAAGTGTTATTCCCCGGTGTGTAAAATTGCTTCAAGAATGGATCAGGTCCTTCGTGCTCCAGTGCCAATGACCTGGGCAATTTTGATGAGGGAAGCGGGATTCCCTGCGGTAAGGGCTGCTTTCGAACTCCCACTCAGCGAAGTGGTGTTAACAGAGGTTCGCCGTGAGACCTCGACGTTAGGGCGGTATATCGCCCTGAATTTAGAAGGCAGTGCGCAGGAACGCTCGTTCTCACACGCAGTTGCCGAAAAGCTCATCGCGATTATCAAACGAGAGATTGAACTGCCGATTATCATTGTCCATGGGCCGAAGGGGATCGATAATGCAGTATCATTAACGCAGTCGTGTGAAAATGTGCATCGACTGTCTTTATCGCCATCCATAATGCGTTCCGCTGCGGTTATCAACGGAGCCTTTCTGGCCATTACGCCAGATACGTCCATATTACATATGACAAGTGCATACAATATTCCTGTCATTGCGGTTTATGCCGACTATAAAACACGTTGGCCGGCAATGCAGGATATTTCAGAAACGATAGTGGTCGGCAAAGAGATTGACCATATCAATCTGGATGAATTTAACGTTGCGATAAAGCGTGTTATCGCGCGGATTCAGAATTGCTCATAAGAGCATAAACTTTGGGATCTATTTTTTGGATTGGCCTTAGAACATCTTCATAAAGATTCTATCCCCCCATCAACCCAATTGGGTCCTGCGTGATATACCTTCCCTGTAACGGGTCGTAGTACCGGTGCCGGTTATAGTACAGCCCTGTCTCCTCGTCATACTGCTGTCCCGGCAGACGAATAAGCTGTTCCAGGTTATACGGGTTATCTTCCCGCAGCACATTTCCCCATTCGTCAAACTCTGCGCGCCACGCAACCCGTCCGTTAATGTCAATCAGCACCAGCGGCAGCCCCGGTGGTCGCAGTGGTACAGGTGGATTTTTCTCTCCGGTATATATTCCGGTTCTATTCGGGTTAAGAGATACACCCTAGTAAAATATTCGAATATATGCACAGTAGATTATTTTGTGTGTATTACATTTAACACCTGACCATCTTTTTTCGCTATTAGTATTGTAAAATTCCCCCCTAACGTCTCCGGTTGTTTTCCCTCTATCTTCCAATAAGCATTGTCATCTGTGATGCTATATGGCTTTTGAAATTCCGCCTTTTCTTTTCCATATATATATTTAACATAAACATATGATAGTTCCAAAGCCATTTCACGGCTATTTACTAAAAAATCCACTGAATTTTCTCTTCCAAATGCTGAGTGTGATATTGCAAACAATATCAAAGCAAGTGATATAAATGAGTTCTTCAAGGTTTACACCTACCGAATATCAAAAGTTGTGGGTAAAGCATTAGATTCAGAATATATAATATTTTCACCGTCGGAATCCATTTTTCCAAAACGCCCTTCTGGTGTACCTAAATACCCATTAAGGGCATGTTTTTTAGAATAGTTAATGTCCGCAGGAGAAAATTCTTCGTTTTTATAGTGCCGATTATATGCACCATGAGTATGATAGGCTCCCGTGGATGCTGAACCAGCAGGACATGGGCTACTCAGTGAGTTAGAACTGGAATCCGTACCCTCCTTAGGTTTCGTGGAAAAATATTCCCCTTTATTATCCTTACATATCATACCTGCATATTCCCTATTATTTACTATTGATAATCCATTTATTTTCTTTAGTGCTTCAAAAGCAGCGGTTTCTTGATTATCAAATTTCTCTGGCCCGATAAAAGGTGAAAACAACTGACATATTCCTTCTGTACATGCTCCCGACTTTGCATCACTCCACGCAGATAATCCTAATGGATCTATTTTGGACAAAGGATTCAACGGATACGTGTAAGGATTCCATCCCCCCATCAACCCAATAGGATCCTGAGTGATATATCTTCCCTGCTCAGGGTCGTAATACCGGTGCCGGTTATAGTACAGCCCCGTTTCTTTATCCCACTGCTGCCCCGGCAGACGGATGAGCTGTTCCAGGTTATACGGGTTATCTTCCCGCAGGATATTCCCCCATTCATCAAACTCTGCGCGCCACGCAATGGCCCCGTTAACGTCAATCAGTGCCAGCGGCAGGCCCCGGTGGTCGCAGTGGTACAGGTGGATTTTACGTTCCGGCGTGTATTCCGGTTCCAGCTGATTTTTCATCTGTTCCGGCGTCAGGCCGCACTGTGCCAGCCACGTCCGGCTGGCTTCGCTGAGTTCCCCGCGCCGTAGTTCCGCTTCCAGATTATCCACCATCGCCACCAGTTCCGGCGGGAAGGTCACGTTTGCTTCCTGCTGAAATTTCTCCGCCAGCGTGCGGCGGGTGGCTCTGGTCAGTTCTCCGGTAGCCGTTTCAATACGGATGAGCGGCGTGAAGCTCCCAGGCAGGTACACGGTCTGGATGCGGGTTTTGTCCGTCTGCGTGGTGGTCAGCCGGTTGCCATCCCAGGCGTACCACACGGTTTCCTGCAGCGCCGGCTGTGAACACGAGCCATCGTGATATACCGTACATGCCCACACCCGTTTGCTGACGCGGCGGCCCGGCGGGTCGTAAAGATAGCGGCTTTCCGTCAGCACGTTGCCCTGTTGCATCCGGCGGTAGTGCGTCAGCCGGTGCTGGTTATCATAGCGGTAATGATGCACGACGCTGCCGTGCGGGCGTATCCGGCGCTCGTCTTTCTCTGTCAGCCTGCCGTGTTCGTCATAATGGTAAAAATTCTCCACATCCTGGGTGATGCGGTTATCCGGGAAGCGTTCCGGCAGCATCGGGTATCTATCCCGTTGCGCTGTCCGGTTGCCCGCGGGGTCGGTGAACGTCCACTGCGCCAGGTCGTGGTGGGGCGACTGAATGTGTGTGCCGAGGAGCCTCCCGGCGTCGCTGTACTGATAATCCCGCTGCTCATGCTGCCCGCGGATGCGGACCAGCTGTCCGCCGCTGTTCCAGGTGTAGTCACGGTTAAGCTGGTGAATGTTGAGATGATGGAGCTGTAGCTGACCGGCCGGGGTGTATGCCGTGGTCAGGTCGTATTCGCCGAAGTGGCGCTGTCTCTCCCGGTGCAGGCGGTCGCGGGTAAACTCAACCAGCGGCGTGTCGCCGAGCTTCATGCCGGTCAGATAACCGCTGCCGTAAGTGAGCCATTCTACCGGCGGCAGATTATCGGGGATAGTCCGGGTCGCCAGCCCCTTCGTATAATCGTGCCGGGTGATGTGCTGCCACAGCAGCTCTCCCGTTTCGGGATGCTGCACCGTCTGGCGTTCAAGGTTCATCCGTCCCTGTTTATCGTACTCATACTGCACGGCGACGCGGTGGCCGTCGCTGAGATGGCTGACTTCGGCCAGCCAGCCGCGCGCGTTGTACTGCCAGCGCTCTGCCTCCTCGTCATTCACCGTTCGGTATGTCAGCCGGTCTGACGCATCGTAATGCCAGAGGGTGACAAGGCTTTCGTCCTCACTGCGGATAAGCTGCCCGGTAATACCGTACTGATAACGCTGCGTCCTGCCGTCAAAGCCCGCTTCCTGCACCAGCCTGTCCAGCACATCATAAGCGAAGGTGGTGTGGCTGCCGTTTTCGTTGGTCAGTTGCGTCACACGACCTGCGGCATCGTATTCTACCCGGCGTGTCAGGCCGCCAGTGATGGTGCTCACCGGATGTCCTGCGGCATCATACTGCGTCTCCGTGAGTACGCCGTCCGGGCCAGTGACCGCCATCAGGTCGCCCGCGATGCTGTACTCATAGCGGGTTTCGTGGCCCTGTGCATTTTTCTGGCTGACCAGTCTGCCCCGGTCATCGTAAGCACGGTACTGGCTGAGGCCTTCTTCCTGATGAAGGGCAGTGACCTGACCGAAGCGGTCATATTCGTAACGGGTCTGGTAGCCTGAGCAGTCGGTGAAGCTCAGCAACTGCCCGTAGCGGCTCCACGTCATCTGTTTCCGGCTGCCGGTGGCGTCTTCGGTGGCGGACGGGTATTCACTGTGCGGGTCAGCATACACATAGCGGGTGGTGCTGCCGTCGCGCAGGATTTCGGCGGTGAGTCTGCCCTGAACGTCGTATTCCTGCCGGCTTTGCAGGCCGTCCGGGTATACGGTGTCCGTCAACTGGCGCTGGCTGTTGTAATAAAATTCAGTACGCCTGCCGTCTGGCGCGACGATTTCTTTTAACTGGCCGGAGCCGGGACTCAGGCGGTATTCCGTCTTGCGGCCCGCCGCATCGGTCTGTGCAATAAGTCTCCCTGCCGGGTCGTATTCACTGTGAATGGCGCTGCCATCGGAGCGTTCCTGTTTCACTACCCGCTTCAGCCCGCCTTCGCCTTCGGTGTAAAGCACTTCCCGGCGGTTCAGGCTGTCGGTGATAATGACGCGGTTCTGTTCATACGAGTAGGTATAGCTTAAGCCTTCCGGGTTACGCTGTTCCGTTACCCGCCCGGCGATGTCATAGCGATAGCGTATCTCTGGTCTGCCCGCATAACGGTGTGCCACCATGCGTCCCGGATGCGGCGGGTCATACGTAAAATGGCGTACTGCCGTGCCGCTGCGGTCGTATACCGTTGCCAGTTCGCCACGCGGGGAATAGTCGTATCGCGCCAGCGGC
>NZ_JAOWCD010000047.1:0-4096 GCF_030337175.1 Citrobacter sp. Ca225
TAAAACCGACGGCAACCTGCAAACGCGTCTTGGCGTCAAAGCCTACCTGCAAGGCCATAACGCCATGGATGACGGCAAAGGCCGCACCTTCCAGCCGTTCGTGGAAGTCAACTGGATCCACAACACGCAGAATTACAGCGTACAGATGGACGACATCAGCAACGACGTGAAAGGCAGCCGCAATATCGGTGAGCTGAAAGCCGGTGTTGAAGGCCAACTGACGAAGAACGTCACCCTGTGGGGTAACGTTGCCCAACAGATTGGCGATAACGGTTATAAAGATACGCAAGGTATGCTGGGGCTGAAATACAGCTTCTAATCCCTTCCCCCATGGCGACATGGAGATTTATCACAAACCCTGACCTTGTCAGGGTTTGTGTTTTTAGGGAGTAAAGCGATCTTTCAGATTCATCAACAGGTTGGCGGCCATGACAAATGCTTACACTCGCAATGCTATGCTTATTATGAGCATCTCAACAATGGAGCTGATGATGAAATTATCCCGAGGACTACTGACAGGCATTCTGCTGACCGCCTCCCCGCTGGTTTTTGCCGCCCCTGACTCCTGCGAACGCGTCAAGAGTGATATTGAGCAGCGCATCATCAATAACGGCGTGCCGGAGGCCAACTTCACCCTGAGCATTGTGCCAAACGATCAGGCTGACCAACCGGATTCACAGGTTGTCGGACACTGCGCCAACGACACCCATAAAATTCTCTACACCCGAACCAGCAGTGGTAATGCCCCTGCCAGCACCACGCCTTCTCAGGAAGGCGCCAACGCCGAACCCCAGTAATTCCGCCTGTTTTTTCCCCTCCGGCAACGGAGGGTTCCCCTCACTTTGATATGGATTAATAACCCCTACCCATTAAGGGGTAAAATTCATTTCTGTTTAGCATGTCTCTGATATCGATATAGAAAATATTATACAGCGATCTGTTTTGAAGGTGCGGCGTCTGCACAACACCCTCCACACCACGTTGATTAAAACAGAAAAAATGCGAATGGCTGTTCCCCGGACAAGGAAGCAACCAGGCCAGTTTTTGACATTAGCAAAGTGAGCAACCATGAAAATCACCACGCCTGAGGCCCTCATGAAGGCCAATATCAGCCGCCGTAGTCTGGTGAAATCATCCGCTATGGGCAGCCTTGCGCTTGCCAGTAGTGCTTTCACCCTTCCTTTCACCCGTATCGCCCGCGCCGCCGACGGCATGACGCCAGCGCCGGTCGAAGAAAAAGCGGTCTGGAGTTCCTGTACCGTCAACTGCGGAAGTCGCTGCCTGCTGCGTCTGCATGTTAAAGATGACACCGTTTACTGGGTTGAATCTGACACTACCGGCAACGATGAGTACGGAAACCACCAGGTTCGCGCCTGTCTGCGCGGTCGCTCAATACGTCGCCGCATGAACCATCCGGACCGTTTGAAATATCCAATGAAACGTGTTGGTAAACGCGGCGAAGGGAAATTTGAGCGTATCTCCTGGGATGAAGCGCTGGATACCAACGGCGACAACCTGAAGCGGATCCTGAAAGCGTATGGCAATGAGGCGGTTCACGTACTGTACGGCACCGGCGTCGACGGCGGCAACATTACCAACTCCAACGTCCCTTACCGTCTGATGAACTCCTGTGGTGGCTATCTTAGCCGTTATGGCAGTTACAGTACCGCGCAAATCAGCGCCGCCATGAGCTACATGTTTGGCAGTAACGATGGCAACAGCCCGGATGACATTGCCAACACGAAACTGGTGGTGATGTTTGGCAACAACCCAGCGGAAACCCGCATGAGTGGCGGCGGCGTCACTTATTATGTTGAACAGGCTCGCGAACGTTCAAATGCGCGAATGATAGTGATCGATCCACGCTATAACGACACCGCCGCCGGACGTGAAGACGAATGGCTGCCCATCCGCCCCGGTACGGATGGCGCACTGGCGGCTGCGATTGCCTGGGTGCTGATTACGGAAGATCTGGTCGATAAACCGTTCCTCGACAAATATTGCGTCGGCTACGATGAAACCACCCTGCCTGCCGACGCGCCGCGTAACGCGCATTACAAGGCCTATATCCTCGGTGAAGGCCCGGACGGCATTGCCAAAACACCGGAGTGGGCTTCTCATATCACCAGTATTCCGGCGGATAAAATCATTCAACTGGCGCGTGAAATTGGTTCGGCGAAGCCGGCCTATATTTGCCAGGGCTGGGGACCTCAGCGTCACTCCAACGGCGAGCAAACCGCGCGGGCGATCGCCATGCTGTCGGTGCTCACCGGTAACGTCGGTATCAACGGCGGCAACTCAGGCGTCCGTGAAGGCACCTGGGATCTCGGTGTGGAATGGTTTTCGATGCTTGATAACCCGGTGAAAACGCAAATCTCCGTCTTCACCTGGACCGACGCTATCGATCACGGCACCGAAATGACCGCCACACGCGACGGCGTGCGTGGTAAAGACAAGCTGGATGTTCCTATCAAATTCATGTGGTGTTACGCCAGTAATACGCTGATTAACCAGCATGGCAATATCGCCCACACTCATGACGTGCTACAGGACGACAGCAAGTGCGAAATGATTGTCGGCATCGAACATTTCATGACGGCATCGGCGAAGTACTGCGACATTCTGCTGCCGGATTTAATGCCGACCGAGCAGGAAGACCTGATTTCTCACGAATCCGCCGGCAACATGGGCTATGTGATCCTCGGTCAGCCCGCGACTTCAGCGAAGTTTGAAAGAAAACCGATCTACTGGATGCTCAGTGAAATCGCCCGCCGACTCGGCCCGGACGTCTACCAGACATTCACTGAAGGACGCTCGCAGCATGAATGGGTGAAATACCTGCATGCGAAGACCAAAGAACGCAATCCAGAAATGCCGGATTACGAAGAGATGAAGCAAACCGGTATCTTCAAGAAAAAATGCCCGGAAGAACATTACGTCGCCTTCCGCGCCTTCCGTGAAGACTCCACTGCTAACCCGCTGAAAACGCCGTCAGGGAAAATTGAAATTTACTCTGCGCGACTGGCCACTATCGCCAATACCTGGGAACTGAAGCAGGATGAGATAATCCACCCTTTGCCCGCCTATGCACCCGGTTTTGACGGCTGGGACGATCCGATCCGCAAAACGTACCCGCTGCAGCTCACCGGATTCCATTACAAGGCGCGCACTCACTCCAGTTACGGCAACATTGATGTCCTGCAACAAGCTTGCCCACAGGAGATCTGGATTAACCCGATCGATGCCAGCGCGCGTGGGATTCAACACGGCGACACCGTCCGGGTGTTTAACAACAATGGGCAGATGCTGATCCCTGCCAAAGTGACCCCACGCATTCTGCCCGGCGTCACGGCCATCGGTCAGGGGGCGTGGCTCAAAGCCGACATGTTTGGTGATCAAATAGACCACGGCGGCTCCATTAACATCCTGACGTCGCACCGCCCTTCGCCGCTGGCCAAAGGCAATCCTTCGCACAGTAATCTTGTTCAGGTTGAAAAGGTCTAAGGAGTAACCGATGACAACTCAGTATGGATTTTTTATTGATTCCAGCCGTTGCACCGGGTGCAAAACCTGCGAACTGGCCTGCAAGGACTACAAGGATTTAACCCCGGATGTCAGCTTCCGCCGCATTTATGAATATGCGGGCGGAGACTGGCAGGAAGACAACGGCGTCTGGCACCAGAACGTGTTTGCCTATTATCTCTCTATTGCCTGTAACCACTGTGAAGATCCGGCCTGTACCAAGGTCTGTCCGAGCGGGGCGATGCACAAACGGGAAGACGGCTTTGTGGTGGTGGATGAAGATGTCTGCATCGGCTGTCGTTATTGCCATATGGCCTGTCCGTACGGCGCGCCGCAGTACAACGCCGCCAAAGGCCACATGACCAAATGCGACGGCTGTCATGACCGGGTGGCGGAAGGCAAGAAACCGATCTGTGTCGAGTCTTGTCCGCTACGTGCGCTGGATTTCGGTCCTGTTGACGAACTGCGTCAGAAACACGGCGATCTGGCGGCGGTTGCTCCGCTGCCTGGCGCACACTTTACGAAGCCGAGTATTGTGATCAAACCGAATGCCAACAGCCGCCCGACCGGGGAT
>NZ_JAOWCD010000048.1:0-2708 GCF_030337175.1 Citrobacter sp. Ca225
GTTGAAGGCCAGCTTAGCCAGCGTCTGCAACTGTGGGGCAACGTCGCCCAGCAAATTGGCGACAACGGCTACAGCGATACTCAGGGAATGTTAGGCATCAAATATAGTTTCTGATCGCCCAAACAAAAAATGTCCTGCAAAGGCCGGACATTTTTTTCTTTATTACAAATAAAAATAAGTCGTTAATCTCACGGAGAGTCATAAATGACATATATAAAATGGAAATGTCTTGTACCTGTCGTGGTGGGAAGTTCGTTTCTCGCCTCACCGTTTGTCTTATCGGCCGAGTTGGAAAATAAGACCTTCACCAGTTCGATTTCGTCTATTAGCAGCGGAACCCACACCGTTAGCCTCGGTGATGTGACCCTGGACGCCAGCGGTTACACGGGCAGCGCCAGTTACCAACGCGCGCTAATCAATACCCTGAACGGTGCAGTGAACATTAATATCAGCGACGGGAATACCCTGACACTAAGAGGTTTTAATAATAACACGACAGACGAACGTGCAACGCTGCATGCTTACAAGCGAGATACACTCAGCGGCACAATGACATTCACTGGCGGCAATATTGTCGTCAGTAATGAGGTCAAAAATAGTTACGCCGATATTTACGGTTTATTTGCCGGGCCAGGTGGTAAATTTGATTTCAAAAGCGACGGCGATAATAAAGTTAATTTGACTGTACTGATGCCGCAGGCGGGATATGTCAGCACCCACCGCTGGGGGATTGGTTTGTATAACGGTGAGCTGGCCTTTGATGGCGGAAACTTTGTCATCAATGTTGACGGCGATCCGGGCGACAACTCTATCGACCGTCGCGTGGGGATGGTTCTTGCCGCAGGAAGTGATGTGGATATCAAAGCCGATCGTATTGATATCGATGCCAATGAACTGGCATTACAGTTTGCCGCAAGGGCTGGCGCGAGCACGAGTAACACTGCTTATAACGTGATTAATACTGCCAAATTTGAAGCTGACTACATCACTCTGAAAGGCAGCCAGGGTATCCTGGCGGCGCTCCCCTACGCCACTTATGGGACGAGAAATAGCATCGAATTTACGGGGCTGACGAAGATTGAAGCGCTCTCACGTGGTGATGAAAATAACCTCTTTGGTGAGGCTGGCGGTGGCCGGGCACTTGACCTGATGGCAACGGATATCACCTTCAACAGCAATGCGATCATCGTCGGCGAGAACCTGACTTACCTGGGCAACCGGCCCGGTTACGAGCATGAATTCGCAGGTTGGATCGACCCGTACTGGATGCGAACCATCTCCCTGACTGACCAGTCGTCGCTTATCGCAAAAGGCGATTTTCTGCTGACCAGTAACGGCGGATATTACAACACAGGCCTTTACCTTTGGAAAAGTGAGGCGCAGTTTCAGGGTAAAACCGCTATTACCATGCAAAATGGCGTCGATACCGCACGAGCGGTTTATGCTTATGATGGCGGTAGTAACACCACAAAAGTTGAATTCCAGGATGATTTAAGCATCTCACTGTCTGATACACACGCCAACTATGTGGCGGGTATCGAAGCCGCGGCAGGTGGTATTGTCGATGTGCAGAAAGGTCTGCTGATGACGGATAACAGCGATCCCACCTGGTCCCTGCTCTCCCGTGGAGCAAACAGCCTGATCAACGTGAATTCATTAGAAACCGGCACGGTACAGGTCATTGGCGACATTGGCGCAATTAACGATGCCACGCTCAATATGGTACTGAATAACGAAAACTCATTCCTGACGGCCACCAGCTATACCGCTACGTCTGGCTCAACCAGCAACGGTATTGTTAACCTGGATCTTTCCAACCAGGCCGTGTGGAATATGACCGGTAGCTCTCATGTCACCGACATCACCGTAGACAATGGGACTGTCAATTTCCTGCCCCCGGAAAGCAGCGGTGTGTTTAAGACTCTGACTGTAGAAGGTAATTTCTACGGCGGCGGAACACTGAAAATGAACACAACACTGGGTGGCGATGATTCTCCCACCGATAAACTTATCGTGGAAGGCGACACGTCCGGTAATACGCTGGTTGCGGTGAATAATATCGGCGGTACGGGCTCGCAAACGGTGAACGGTATTGAAATTGTCGAAGTGTATGGCAATTCCGCAGGTACTTTTGCCAAAGCCGGACGTATTGTCGCGGGGGCTTATGACTATGATGTGGTGAAAAAAGGCAGTAACTGGTATCTGACCAACACCTTCATCACTGACCCAGTGCCGGAACCTACTCCCGATCCCGCCCCAACACCGGCCCCAACGCCACAGCCGGAAGGAGAGAAAACCTATCGCCCGGAAACCGGCAGCTATCTGGCGAACACCCTTGCCGCCAACACGCTGTTCACCACCCGGCTTCACGATCGTCTGGGTGAAACCCAGTACACCGACGCGTTAACCGGCGAACAGAAAGTCACCAGCCTGTGGATGCGCCACATCGGCGGACATCACCGCTTCAAGGACGGTTCCGGGCAGATCAGCACCCAGAGTAACCGCTACGTGATGCAACTGGGCGGCGATATCGCGCAATGGAGCACCGACGGCCTCGATCGCTGGCATCTGGGTTTGATGGCCGGTTACGCCAACAGCAAGAGCCGCAGCCACTCCAGCCTGACCGGCTACACCTCTCGCGGGGAAATCAGCGGCTACAGCGCCGGTCTGTACGGCACCTGGTATGCCAACGACGCCGATAAAACCGG